>JACRIP010000546.1 GCA_016220045.1 Planctomycetota bacterium | reverse complement strand
TCGACGGCCAGCCGCGGCGGCCCGGCCAGGAGGTCGAGCCCGGCTGGAAGATCCAGGAAATCACCGAGGAGGGCGTCCTCGTCGTTTCCGTCACCCATCCTGCGCGTTCGATGATGCTCTTTCTTCAGGGAAATGGTCGAGGCGACTAGACCGACCCGCGCGCCCGGTGGCGCGGGCTCCCCGCTCGCGCCGTGTCGGACCAAGGCTTCTAAGGAGATACTGGAATGCTCGGCAACCTGAAATGGGTCGGGGCCGTCGCCCTCTTCAGCCTGGCCCTCGCGAGCCCCGCGCTGGCCCAGGAGGGCCTCCGCGACCTGGAGTCCCAGGATCTCGTGCGCGTGCTCAACGAGCGCGACCGCCTCGTCTCCCTCTCCTTCACCAACGCCCCCGTCCGCTCCATCCTCCAGATCATGGCCCAGGACGCGGACCTCAACCTCATCATCCCCGAGTCCGTCAAGGGCGACCTGCCCTCCATCGAACTCAAGCGCGTCTCCTTCAAGGACGCCTTCCTCGCCGTGATCCGGCAGTCGGGGATCGGCGCGCGCGTCGAGGGGGACATCATCACGCTCGTGCCCCAGGACGCGATGCAGATCGCGACCTTCCACGTCAATTACATGAGCATGGCGAACCTGATCCTGCTCCTGACGCCCTTCATCCAGCCGGGCGCCGGCGCCGCCCAGAACCAGGGCCAGGCGTCGATCACCCCGGACACCTCGTCGAGCACCCTGATCATCAAGGCGCGCTCCCAGGAAATGGACACCATGCGCCGGCTGATCACGCTGCTCGATACTCCTGACCGCGACGTCATCACCGAACGCGACGGCGTCATGATCCTGCGCTGCGGCAACACCAACTCGAAGGACCTCGCCGTCCTCCTTGCCAGCGGCGCCGTCGCGGGCGGCGGCGGTGCGGCCGGCGGCTTCTCGGTCACCGCCGATCCCAGCACGAACTCCCTGATCATCTCCGGAAACTCCACCGCCAAGCAGAACGTGAAGCGCATGTTGCCCCACCTGGACAAGGAGGTCCCGCGCGTCATGGTCGAGGCCGCGCTCGTGAGCGTTTCCCTCTCCGACAGCGAACAGTTCGGGATCAACTTCCAGAAGTTCGCGCAGCTCGGCGAGTGGGCGACCCAGGCCACCGGCGTCCTGGCCTCCACCGCCAGCGGGACCACCTCGGGCACCGGGTCCAGCACGACCACCGGCAGCAATCCCCGCGCCTTCGACCAGCTCGGCACGCGCGATAGCTTCAACTCCCTGCAGGATCCGTCGCTGATCAGCACCGCTTCGTCCGGCCTGCTGCTGACGACCACCCAGCACACGATCACGATGCTCCTCCAGGCCGTGCAGCTCAGCACGAAAGCCCAGATCCTCGCCCATCCCAAGGTGATGGCCATGAACGACAAGGTCGCCCGCATCCAGGTCGGCTCCTCCCTCGGCTACCTGACTTCCACGACCTCGGCGACCTCGACGACCCAGAACGTGCAGTTCCTCGACATCGGGACCATCCTGGAGATCACGCCGCACATTCTCAACAACGACTCGGTGGTCATGGACGTCCGCCCCGAGGTCTCGAACGGCAAGGTCGTGAACGGCCTGCCCAGCAAGGACACCACCACCCTGCAGACCAGTGCGCTGGTGCGCGACGGCCACACGCTGATCCTGGGCGGCCTGCTGCAGGAAAAGGAGGATACCACCGTGACCGGCATCCCGCTGCTCTCCGACATCCCGTACATCGGACCGATCTTCCAGCAGCGCAACTCCGGCGGCGGCAAGACCGAGATCGTCGTCATGATCACTCCCACGCTGGTGCGCGACGACTCTTCGTTCGGCCCGAGCCGCAAGCTCCCGACCGCCGAATCGGCCCCCGGCCGGTACCTCCGCCGCGGGGAAGGCAACGACCTCTGGGTGGCACCGAATGTAAGGGACGGCAACTATGACCAGTCTCGCTAGCTGCGGCGCCGGCGCCTGCCGGCCCGTCACCGCCCGCCGCCCGCGGCGGCTGGCCCTCTGGCTCTTCCCGCTCCTGGCGCCGGCGCTTTGCGCCTCCTGCAAGATGGCGGGCGGCGACGCGGTCACCTCCGAGTACGTGCGGCCCGCCGCCAGCCGCTGGAACGAACTCGGCATCGCCGCCCTCGAAAGCGGGCGGCCCGGCGAAGCCATGCGCCACTTCGAGGAGGCGCGCAAGATGGCCGAGAACGCGCGCGACGCGCGGGCCATGGCGCGTGCCGAGTCGAACCTCGGCGCCGCCGGCGAAGCGCTCGGGCAGTACCCCGAGGCCGAGGAACACTACGGCATTGCCTTGAGGCTCTGCCTGGAGCAGAGCGACAAGGAAGGGGAGATCCGCTGCCTCAACAACCTGGGGAACGTGAAGAGCGCCACCGGGCGCCCGAACGCCGCGCTGGACGACTATCGCAAGGCCCTCGAGCTGACCTCCACGAGCGGCATCAAGACCCTGGAGCCGATCCTGCTCAACAACATCGGCGTCGCCTACCGCAAGGCGGGGGAGCCGGCGCGCGGCATCCAGTACCTGACGGCGGCGCTCGAGAAGAACACCGCGGTCAGCGACGAGGACGGCATCGCCTCGAACCTGACCAATCTCGGGGCCGCCCACGAGGCCCTGGGTGAGACGGCGCTCGCCATGGACGCCTACGAGCGCGCGCTGGCGATCGACGAACGCCTGGGCAACCTCGGCGGGCAGGCCACGGACCTGAACCACATCGCGGTGCTCCGCGAGGCGCAGCGCGATTACGAGCGGGCCTACGACCTCTACCTGAGGGCCTACCGCCTCAACGTCCAGATCGGCAATCGCCGCCGCGCGGCCGCCGACCGCGACGGGCTCCGGCGCACCGCGAAGCTCCTGGGAATCCCCGATCCCGCGGACGGGGATTCGTAGGGCAGCCTCGTTCTGGGGATCGGACCGGCCCCACGAGAATCCGGCCTGCGCCGAAGGGCCACGGATCGCCGACTTCTGCGACCGCATTTTCAGGCGGAATCGCCGGCCGAGTGCCATCCGCAGAGGCCCTTCGCTCCGCCTGAAGGCGGAACTACGAACGCACGTGTGCGCCGGGCAACCTTCCCATTCCGCGGCTGGGCGCTTGCCCGAGCGCCGGTAGCGCCGTGGTGTTGGCAATCCAACGCTACTCGCTGCCCCAGGCAGACCGACCGTCCGCGGTGCCAGGGACCGTAGATCGGCCATCCGGCTCGTTTGTAGTTCCGCCTTCAGGCGGAACGAAGGGCCAAATGCGATTCGTCTTCGGCGTAGGCTCCGCCTGATGAGGCTGTCGCAAAGGGCAGCGATTAGTGGCCCTTCGGTGCAGGCGAGGACGCCTGCACCACGATTGCCGGAGACCCCTCCAACGTTCCCAGAAATGCTCTGAGCCGTTTTGGCGCAGGCGTCCTCGCCTGCGCCGCGGGGTCATCCCTGTTCCGGGACTTCTCACGTGGGACTCTCCGCCTGGCATCCGGAGCCCCCCTCCGCCTCCGCGCCTCTGCCCCCGCCCCCGACCGCGGGGGCGGGCCGTTGGCACTGGCGCCGCGCCGCGCCCTT
>JACRIP010000554.1 GCA_016220045.1 Planctomycetota bacterium | reverse complement strand
GGCGGCGCCGCGCGCGGTCAGCGGTCGGTCGGCCGCCGGCGGCTGCGATAGTTGCGGGGATCGAGCGGGTCGGGCTGGCTGACTTCGAAGCGCACCCACGTGATCGGATCGCTGGGGGGCGGCAGGAAGTAGGACGGGGAGTCGGCGTCGTAGGGTGATTCCCCGGATGCGGCGGCGGCCGTCGCGCGCCCGGAAGAGAGGGAGGCGGGGCGCCGGGCGGGATCGTCGTCATCGTCGCCTTCGCCCGCCGGGGCGAGCGCGCTCGGATTGAGGCCGGCGCGCGCGGCGCGGGCGGAGGCGACGAGCGCGGCCAGTTCGAGCGCGGGGTCGACGGGCGCGACGTTCGGGTCGCGGCCGAGGCGCAGGGCCGCGTCCGCGGCGGCGGGTGGGTCGGCGGGTGTGACGAGGGCCGGAGGCGCGGCGGCCAGCAGGATCGCGGGCGCGGTGAGATCGGGCGGGCGGTAGCGTGCGAGCCAGGAGGCGAGGGCAGCTTCCCGGGCGTACTCGTCCTCACCGGCCGGCGAAATCGCGTCCCCAGGCCAGGACGACGCGACCTCGGGTGGGAACAGCGGCGGATGGTAGCCCCGGTTCAGGGCGAACGGGGGGCGGGGCTTCAGGAGATCGTCAGCTTGACGCGTCCGGGGGGCAGCGAAGACCCCCCAGGACCAGCGTTCATCGGAACCCGGAAAGCCGATCTCGATCGCTCCGGGTGCAATATCCAGATCCCAGAGCGAGTCCTCGATCTCACCCTCGCCATCCTGGGCGGCAACCAAGGCCGGGCGGGCGGCCAGGCTGAGCCACGTGAGGGCGAGCAGGAGCGCGAGCGCGGGCAGCCGGGCGCGGAAAACGAACATGGGACGCCTCCGGGTGAACGAAGGCGTCCCATGATAGCAGGCGTCGGGCGCAAGTCAACCGGATTGACGCTACTTGCCGACTCCGACCGAGCGGGCGAGCAGGCCGATCGCGCCGTAGACCAGCGTGCCGAGGAAGGAGGCCTCGCCGATATGGCCGGCGAAGGCCGCCGCCGCCACCGGGGCTGCGAAGGGCGTAAGGGAGCAGTCCGCCGCGCCGTCCGCGAACTCCTCCGTCGCGTCCTCCGCCGCGAATTCGCCGTCGTCCACCTCGGGCATCTCGGCGCAGGTCGTGATCGCCCCGCAGGCTTCGGTGGTCTCGTCGGCGGTCTCCTCCGCGGGCCCGGCCATCGTGGCCGTCGCGCTCATCGACTCCGCGGGCGCGTCGAGGAAGCCGGGCGGCATCAGCCCGGCAACCGCCGCGGTCGTCGCGCTCGGAACGGTCCCGGCGCCGGCGAAGAGCAGGCTCATATCCTTGTCAAACCGTGGCGTACTCATGGCTCATCATCTCCTGCACGAGGGTTTCGTATTGCGCGCTGGCGCGCGAACGGGGTGCAAAGTCGCCGATCGGCACGCCCACGGCCGCGGACTCGCGCAGCTTGGTGTCGATGCCGATCACGGTGCTGGTCAGGAACTCGGCGAACATCCGGCGGAGTTGCGCGAGGACGCCGCGCGAGACGTTGTTGCGCGAGTCGTAGAGGGTCGGGAGAATCACGTAGTCGAGCTCGGGGTTGCGGCGCGCGCGCACCTGGGCGATCACGTCGAGAAGCTGCGCCATGCCGCGCGCGGAGTAGAACTCGCACTGCACCGGGATGAGCACGCGTTCGGCCGCCGTCAGGGCGTTGAGGGTGAGCAGGCCGAGCGACGGCGGGCAGTCGATGACGGCGTAGTCGTAGAGGGCGTCGAGCGGCGCGAGCTTCTCGCGCAAGAGCTCATCGAAGCCGAGCTGGCCGAAGAGCTGGCGCTCGGCCATGGCGAGCCGCAGATCGGCGGGGAGCAGGAAGAGGTTCTCGCAGCCGGTGGGCGTGACGGCGTCGGCGGCGGGACGGCCGCCGGCCAGGACATCATAGACCGTGGTGTCTCCCTCGGGGACCACCATCCCCAGGCCCAGCGTGAGATTGGCCTGGGGATCGAGGTCCACGACCAGGGTACGGTTGCCGTGCCGCGCCAAGCCCGCGGCCAGCGACAGGGCCGTCGTGGTCTTCGCCACGCCGCCCTTCTGGTTGCTGACGGCGATCCGGATCATTCGACCTCCCGTCGGAGTAGGTGCCGGTGGTCGGCAACGGGGAACGTCCCCGCTGCCGCCCGGACTATTATCGGCACGCAGGGCGGGGTTGCTGAAGCGTGAGCGGGGGCGGAGCTGCGGCGGGGGATTGTAGAATGAAGATTGAAGAGTGTAGAATGATGCCCGAGGGCGGGAGCGGACGTAGTGGGGCGATCGTGCCGTGGCAAATGCGGAAGGGTCGAGGCCGTGACGACGGATGCGGGTGGCGCGGGCGTGGGCGCGGGCGCGGACGACCTCTTTCCCTCCGGACCCTGGGTTGGGTTCTATACCTATCGCTCCATCCAGGGAAAACACCGGATGGATCTCTCCCTGCGGTTCGCGGCGGGGCGGCTGAGCGGCGACGGCACCGACCCGGTGGGCTTCTTCGTGCTCTCCGGGCGCTACGACCGCGCGACGCTCGACGTGCGGTGGACCAAGACCTATCCCGGCCGGCACCAGGTATATTACCGAGGCTTTCGCGAAGGGCGCGGCATCTGGGGGACGTGGGAGATCGCGCCGGATACGAAGGGCGGTTTCATGATCTGGCCGAAGGGGAGCGGCGGCGGCGCGGGCGACGCCGAGGAGGCCGCGGCGCCGGTGGAGGGGGAGGAGGCCATGGTGGGCGTCCCGGAGGGGCGGGAGGGGGAGCCGCCGCGCGCCGGGGGGGGCCGGTTGCCGGCTACTCGACCAGCCGACGGCGCAGCAGGTTGACCGCCAGCAGGCCGAAGAGCACCGTCAGCCCCAGGAGGCAGGCCATGTGCCCCGCCGTGGCGAGGTCGCAGCGCGCGCGGAAGAGCGCCTGCAGCACCGCCACCGCGTGCGTCAGCGGCATGCACCAGGAGATCGCCTGAGCCCACCCCGGCATTTCCGCCACCGGGAAGAAGATGCCGGAGAAGAGGTACATCGGCGAGATGAAGAGCGTGTAGTAGAAGGTGAAGAAGTCGATGGCGGGCACGAGCGCCGTGAAGCTGAGGCCGATCCCGGCGAAGAGCGCCCCGGTGAGGAAGGCCACCGGGATGGCCAGGAGCGCGAGCGGCGTGTGGATCAGGCCGAAGCCCCAGAGCACGACGAAGAAGATCACGGCGTAGGTCATCGCGCGCGTGATCGCCCAGAGCATCTCGCCGACCGCGATCTCCTCGATGTTGACCGGGGTCGCCATGATCGCGTCATAGGTCTTGCCGAAGGTGAGCTTGACGAAGCAATTGTAGGTCACCTCGAAGGAGGCGCCCATCATCGCCTGGGTCGCGATCAGGCCGGGCGCGATGAAGTCGAGGTAGGGCAGTCCCTCGATCGGTCGGACGTAGCCGGCCAGCCCGAAACCCATGGCGAGGAGGTAGAAGACCGGCTCGAAGAAATTCGGCAGGATGTTCAGCTTCCAGGTGCGCCGGTAGACGGTGACGTCGCGGCGCCATACGGCGAAGGCCGCAGGCCACTCGATCGTCGGCGGGCGGAGCAGGGCGGGGATGCGCATCGGGTTCGGGTCCGAATTGGGGTTGTAACGTCCCCGGATGGGCGGTGGAGCGCGCGGAACCCGCGGACTTGCAGGGGCGGGCCCCTGTGTCCGCCCCGGGGTGGCTTGTGCCCAAAGGGAATCGCTTCCCTAACACTACAACGCGAATCGCCGCTCCAGGCAGGCGGGCCGTCCGCAGGGCCAAGCACCGAAGATCGGCCATCCGGCTCGTTTGTAGTTCCGCCTTCAGAGGCTGTCGCAAAAGGTCCGAAATGGGTGGTGGATCTCGCAGAACCCGCGGTGTTGTAGGGGCGGGCCTTGTGCCCGCCCCATGGTGGCAAGGCCTGCAACCGTTGCTGGG
>JACRIP010000548.1 GCA_016220045.1 Planctomycetota bacterium | reverse complement strand
CTCGGCGACAAGCCCACCGCGCTCGCCCACCTGCGCGCCGCCGAACGCCTGCTCCGCCTCCGCATCGAGGGCGCTCCCGAGCCGCCCCCGCCCCCCGCGGAGGCGCCGCCGGAGGCGGCCGCGCCCGCGGCGCCGGCCGCCGCACCCGCGCCCGCCGCCTCCGATCCACTCATGACCCTCTCCCTCGAAGAACTCGTGGCGGGCGCCAACGAGCCGATCCCCGGCGCCCCCGGACCCGCCGCCGCCGCGCCCGGCGCACCGGCCGCGTCCGCCGCCCCCGGCGAACGCCCGCCCCTGCGCCTCTCCGGCTCCCTGACAAACGAAGCCGCCTTCCGCACCTCGCAGCCCAACGAACCCTCGAAGGTCCTCAACCTCGCCCAACTCCAGGCCGAATGGCACCCCGCCGAGGCCCTCAGCTTCACCGCCATCGGCCGCGGCCGCTACGACGCGGTCTTCGACCTCACCGACCACTTCTCGGAACGCGCCGAGGAGGTCTACGCCCACGACGTCGACCTGCGCGAAGCCTACGGCGATTTCCGGACCTCCGCCTTCCACCTGCGCGCCGGCCGTCAGCAGATCGCGTGGGGCGACACCATCGGCCTCAAGGTCCTCGACCTCGTCAATCCCCAGGAGTTCCGCGAGTTCATCTTCGACGACTTCGTCGACTCCCGCATCCCCCTCTACAGCCTGCGCGCCGAGTATCTCTTCGGCAACCTCGGGCCCTTCAAGGAAACCACGCTCGAAGGGATCTGGATCCCCGACCTGCGCTTCCACGAACTCGCCGAGCCCGGCTCCGAGTTCTTCGTCGCCCCGCCCCCCGGCCCGCCCGGCATCCCGGTGACCTTCCGGCGCGAGCGCCATCCCAGCCCCGGCTTCGAAAACGCCGAGTGGGGCTTCCGCGCCCGCACCGTGCTCGGCTCCTACGACCTCTCCCTCTCGTATTTCAATACCTACGACGATACCCCGGTGAATCCCCGGGTCTTCGACCTGTCGACCTTCAGCCTGCTGGTCGCGCCCGAGCACCACCGCACCCAGGTCGCGGGCGTCACGCTCACCAACGCCTTCGGCGGACTGGTGCTGTCCACGGAAGTCGCGTGGTGGATCCGCCGCGGGTTCGACCGCGAGGACCTGGAAGACGACTTCGGCGTGACCGAGAAGGACTTCGTGAACTTCGTGATCGGCGCGGACCACAAGGTTCTCGACGCCGACGTGGGCGTGCAGTTCTTCCAGTCGATCGTGGTCGACCACGAAGAGGCGCTGCTCGCGCACGAGACCGACTCGGCGCTGTCGCTCTACGTGCGCAAGGGGTTCGTGAACGACACGCTGACGGCGACGGCCTTCCTGCTGCACGACTTGGGGACGGGGGACGAGTGGGTGCGGCTGGAGGCGGGCTACGACCTCACCGACCGCCTGAACCTCAAGCTCGGCACCGACCTGATCGAAGGCAAGGAGGGCGGGCAGATCGGGCGCTTCGATCACGCCGACCGCGTGTACACCGAGCTGAAGTTCAGTTTCTGAGGCGGGGGCCGTGAGGGGAGCGGCGACGGCGACGGGGTTTGGAAGTTTGGAAGTTTGGGGGTTTGGGGGTTTGGGGGATGGGATGAAACTCCCACCAGAGTCACCCGCGCGGTGGACCGACAGCGCGGCCGGCGCAATACGGGACGGTCGGGCGACCCCGGGGCGGACGCAGGGGTCCGCCCCGGCTCGGCCACCGGCCACCGACGGCCCACCGTTGGTTGCTCCTTGGGTTTCGGGCGCGAGCGTGACTTTGGACTCCGGACTTTGGACTTGAGACTCCGGACTTTGGACCTAGACGCGACGAGGGCGGCCGTCCGTTGCCGGGCGGCCGCCCTCGGTTGTTGACCGGATCTCGGGTGTGGGCGCTAGAGAACGAAGTCGGTCGTGCTGATGTCGCTCGGCGGGGGCAGGCTGCCGTCGTCGCCGCCGGGACTCGCTTCGACGCCGCCGTGGGCGGTCCCGACCGGGAGCGGGCCGTCGCCGACCTCCGGACCGCTGTAGTCGGGCGCCGCCGGCGGCGGGCAGGCAAAACTCAGGGTCGGAGTCAGCACCAGGAGCACCGCGAGCAGTCCGAGTAGCCACTTCATGTTCGTCTCCTTGCCAGGTCGTCCGGTGGTTCCAGTCTCCTCGTTCGGGCACGGACCGCGCAGCCGGCCCCTAGTATCTTTTTTTCGGCTTACCAGTTCCTCAGCACCCAGCGGCCGCGGGTCACCCACACGCCGGTGGAGTACGGGGGGAAGGCCTGCTTGACGCCGTTCTTGCGGATCTCGAAGTGGCAGTGCGGGCCGGTGGAGTGGCCGGTCGAGCCGACGTAGCCCAGCACCTGGTTGGTGCCGACGCGCTGCCCGACGTGCACCGCGATCGACGACATGTGCGCGTAGTAGGTGCGGAAGCCGTAGCCGTGGTCCACGATGACCAGCTTGCCGTAGCCGCCGTTCACGCCCGCATGGACCACCCGGCCCAGACGCGCCGCGCCGATCGCCTTGCCGTTGTTGCCCGCAATGTCCAGCGCCCCGTGATTGCCGTAGTCGCGACTCGAGTAGTAGGTGCTCGTGATCGTGCCCGAGACCGGGATGATGAAGTCGTACGAGGCGTAGGCGACCGACCCGACCAGCATCAACGCCAGCGCGGCCCACAGCGTCGCGCGTCCCAGCTTCAGCGTCCTCATGGCTTGTTCCTCCACGTCCCGTTTCAGGTTCCCCACGGTTGCTTGCGTTCGACGGGAGGGCTAATCGCAACTGTCGGTCCGCGCGAATAGAATTTCTTCCGCGCGCGCAACCTGCTTGCGGTGAATGGGTTGAGGAAGCATGGCGGCCTATGGCCGGGCCGGTGCGGCCGGGAGCGCGGGCGGGAGTCGGGTAGGCGGGAAGCGCGCGGGTGCAAGGGCCGGTTTACAGCGGGCGGGTTACTTGGGGTGGGTCGCCCACAGGAGCTGCGCGATCGCGAAGCAGTAGCAGGCGAGGCCGGCGACGAAGAAGAGCAGCGCGAGCGAGAGCATGCGCGACTTGCCGTCCCGGAGGGCGATCCCCCGTTCGAGCGTGACGCGCGGCTCGGGCCCGATCTCCTGCGTCATCCAGGTCAGGCGCAGCACGCCGCCGATCGCCAGCGCGGCCGCGACCAGCACCAGGAAAATCCCCGAGGTGATCGAGAGCCGCGCGAGCGCGCTGGTCTCCGCGATCAGCCGCCCGGAGAAGCCCGTCACCGTGATCACGATGCCCGACAGCGAGAGCAGCACCTGGGTGCGCAGCACCAGCACCCCCATCTGGCGCTCGATCATCTCGTACGCCCTCAGGTGATCGCCCCCCACCAGCCGCAGGATGCGCGCGACTTCGTCCTCGCTCACGTGCTCTCCCAACATCAGCGTCCTCACCTCCAGGTCGCCCTCCCCCCACGGCCTTCACCCCCCCCCCCAAGCATTTCCAAACCCCTAAACCCCCAAACTTCCAAACCTCCAAACCCCGTCTACGCCGCCCACGCGGGCACGAAGCCCGTCACCTGTAGTAGGGTCATCACCGTAACAGCCCCGAGCGTGACCAGGAAACGGAAGAGCGGCCACATCTGGTCGGTCCCGAAACTGGGCGTCGCGCCCATGCCGCGATCGTTCAGGATCGAGGCGACCACGCACACGCCGCCGATCCCGAACACCGGGAGGACCACGGTGCCGGTGTCGAAGATCCACGGCACCACCGCGGTCACCAGCCAGGCGAAGAGCCCGACCGCGATCGCCCCGCCCGTCCGCACCGCGCCCGTCAGCGGCAGGTGCAGCAGCACGTGGATCCACAGGCTGAAGGAGAGTACGATGGTCGCCCCGCACACGTACGGCGCATACCAGAAATCGTAGCGGCGCGACGCGTACGCCGCCACCAGCACCGCCAGCGACGGGAAGAGCGCGCGGAAGATGATGCCGACCTTGATCGCCGGCCGCCCGCCGCTCGGGCTCGGCGCCACCAGCCACGCCGACATGTAGATCGCAAACGCGAACAGCACCGGCAGGCCCCAGCGCACGTTCCCCAGCGCCCACCCCCCGAACGCAAACAGCATGAAGGTCAGCGTGCCGCCGACGTTGAACGCCCGCGCCCGCCACGCCAGCACCCCGATCATCGTGCAGATCACCACCAGGCTGACGTTCAGCGACGCAATCTGCGTCGACGAGCGTTCGGTCACGCGGTCGAGCACCGCGTACACCGCAAAGGGAATAAACAGGTTGTCGGTCCCCGCGAGCGAGATCGCCTCCACCCCCGTCACCAGCAGCGACACCAGGAGCGCCGCCAGCACGCAGCGCTCGCGCGGCAGGTCCGTCAAGAGCAGCATCGGCAGGTGGGTCGCCAGGAAGGCCACGACCAGGAAAACCAGCGACCCCTCCAGGCTCTTCTCCTCCTGGTCCACCTCGTAGCGGATCACCCCGTAGTGGCTGCCGATCACCGCCGCCAGCGCGTCCGCCACCGCCAGCACCAGGATCGAGCAGACGAAAAGCCACGGCCGGTCGTGCGCCAGCAGGAACATCAGGAAAATCGCCAGCGGGTAGAGCTCGCTGCCGTGTCCCTTGCGCTCCACCCGCGTCAGCGACTTGAGCATCCCGCTCTTGCTGCCGCCCACCAGCAGCACCGTAAAGCCCAGCCCGAGCACCGCCGCGGTCGTGATCGAGTGCACCAGGAAAGGCAGCAAGAGGCACATCACCCCGCCGCCCACGTGCACCAGCTTGCGCGTCCACTCCGGCTTCGGCGTCCCCAGCCGCGCCCACAATTCGGCCACGGCGAGGACCGCGATCGACGCGCCCCCGATCAGCCCCACCCCCGCCGCTTCATCGCGCCAATCTACGGGTGTCACCGTACTTCCTCGACCACGAAGGCGCTGTAAAAGAACGCTCGGTCGCGCGCGTGCAGTTCGCGCGCCAGGTCATCGAGCACGGTCACCCGGTCCGCCAGCTCGTCCGGGCGGCGGCGCGGCGCCATCATGTTCCAGTAGACCAGCCGCGCCCCGGGCCGCGCGCTCTCGAGCAGCGTGGCGTAGATCGTCCGGCAGGTCGGCAGGTCGAGGTACTCGAAAATGTCCGACAGGTTGAAGCCGTCGAACCCCGCGGCGCCGCGGTGCGCCGACGCCGCCTGCTCGATCGGGCCCTGGTGGATCGTCAACCGGTCGAGCCCGGCCTTGATCGCCGCGAAATGCTCGCGCCGCAGGTAGCGCGGCAGCGCGGCGCCGAAGTTCCCGGTGGTGATGTAGGTCAGGTAGGGATTGGCGTGGGTCGGCAGTTCCATCATCCCCTTGCGCGCCTTGCCCAGGATGTTGTCCGCCACCGAGCCTTCGACGTACTTGAAGAACTGCGGATCGCGGCCGAGCCAGCCCATGACGCGGCGGCTGAAGAAGAGGCGGAAGAGAAAGCGCCAGCGCCAGTTGTTCCAGGTCTCCTCGTAGAAGCGCCGCCGCGCCTCCGGGTCGCGCTCCTCGAGCAGGCTGAGGATCGTGCGCGGCGAGTGGGTGAGCGGCAGGACGCGGGTGCGAAAGGTCTTGAAGTAGGCCTCGAACTTGCCGCCGTGGATGAGTCCGGTGGAAACCTGATCGCGACGGCCGTCCCAGAAGGCGCGGGCGGACTCGGAGAGGTCCGGGCGCAGGCCTTCGTAGACCGCGAGGCGCTCGGTCGATTCCCGGACGCCGAGGAAGGCGAGGAGGGGCTCGTAGTCGAGCGAGCGGAAGGCGGCGCGCCGGATCTCGACGCAGGCGAGTTGCGGCACGGAGAGGTCCGCGGCCACCACTTCGGCCCCGGCGGCCAGGAGCGCGAAGGAGTTGTCGCCGGCCGAGGCGATGGAGACGAAGCGCGTTCCCGGGCGCGGGCGCAGCGCCTCGACCAGGATGTCCGCGTCTTCCCAGCAATTCGCGTAGCGAATGATCCCCAGGTCGACGCGGTCGGCAATGGTTTCGCGCATGCGGCGGGTCTCCCTCGGCCTCCCGGACGGCGGCCGGCGCAGGATAGCATGGGGGGGCGCGGGCGTCGAGGGAGATTGCGCGGCGGCGGGCAGGTTCGTTCTTGCATCTCGAACGTACCGGCTGTACTCACCGAAACCGTGGCCTCCGTCGTACTCGTACTCGTGCTCGTAGCTCGTACTCGTACTCGAATGCCCAGGGTGTTCGAGTACGAGTACGAGTACGCGCTACGACGGTGGCCAGGCTTCTGATGGGCGCGGCCGGTGCGGTCGAACTGCACGGACGGAGATGCACCCTCTCCCCCTGGCACCGACGCCTCTCCCCGGCGTCTGATCCCACCGCTCGCAGTCCAGGCCTCCGTCGTACTCGTAGCTCGTACTCGTACTCGTACTCGAATGCCCAGGGTGTTCGAGTACGAGTACGAGTACGAGTACGAGCTACGACGGTGGCCAGGCTTCTGATGGGTGCGGCCGGTGCGGTCGAACTGCACGGACGGAGTCGCACCCGCTCCCCCTGGCCTCCCCCGCGCTACTCCCCGACCTCGAGATCGAAGACCCCGGTGCGCACCACCCCGGCGACCTTGACCTGCACCCAGATACGGTATTTGCCGGGCTGCGGGAACTCATAGGGAAACGCGATCCGTCCGTCCGCCGCGACGGGCGGCGGGCAGTGCCCCGCGGCGGGCTCCGCCCCCGCCGGCCCCGCCGCGGCCGGGCGCGCGCGCGCCGCGAAGACCTCCTGCGCCGCCATCGAGACGCTGCCGGTCGGATGCAGATGCGCGAAGACCGACCCGTCCGCGCGCCGCACCGCCGCATGGCCCGCCATGCCCATGTAGGATTCGAGCGGCGCCGGCGCGCCCGCGGCGTCGGTCACCCGGAAGGCCAGCGCGGCGTCGCGATTCGCGCCGAGCGGCGCCGCGGTCTCGCGCGCCATGCCCCAGCCGTCCCCGAGCTCGCCGCCCGGCGCGCCCACGCGCCAGGAGTCGTCCGGGTCCGCCGCGAGCGGCGTGGCGAGTCCCTCCGCCGGGCCGGTCGCGCCCCGGCGCTCCGGCAACTCGACCGCGCCGACTACCGTCTCCGCCACTCCGCTCTCGTGCGTCAGGTCCGCGTAGAGCCGATAGCGGCCCGCAGGGAGTGCCGCCGGCACCGCCACCCCGAAGAGCGGCCCCGCGCGACGCACCGGGTGAAGATGCGCCATCGCGTCGAGTTCGGGCTCCCGCACCAGGAAGAGATGCACCAGTTTTCCGTGATCGGGCAGGAGCGGCCCGAAGCGCCCCTCCGCCGCGTCGAGCGCGAGCGTGAGTTCGCTCCGACCGCCTGCGTCCTGCACCTCGGCCCGCAACGGCGCCGGCAGGTACAGCTCGCGCGTGAGGTAGCGCTCTTCCACCTGCGCCCACCAGCCCCGCCCGCCGGCGAGCGCCGCCGCGAGCGCGAGCGCCGCCGCCGCCATGCCGATCCAGGCGCGGCGCGTCGCGGCGCGGGTCAGGCCTGCGCCCGGCGCCGCCGTCCCTTCGCGCAGCGCGGCGCCGACGATCGCGATCCCGCCGGCGACCAGGAGTCCGCCCAAGATCGTCAGCAGCGCGCCGAGTCCGCGCGGCATCGGCTCCCGGCGCACGGCGAGCGAATTGACCGGGACGATCGCCGTGCCGGTCCCGTCCGCGCCGTCCACGCACACGTCGATGCTGTAGGCGCCGGATTCCATGAGCCAGAGCGCCGCGCCGTAGAGTCCGGCCTC
This sequence comes from Planctomycetota bacterium, assembly GCA_016220045.1. Lineage (GTDB taxonomy): Bacteria > Planctomycetota > MHYJ01 > WSZJ01 > JACPWG01 > JACRIP01. The sequence goes on along the minus strand of JACRIP010000548.1, from coordinate 1,336 downwards.
GCCCGCGACCGGCTCCGCCACGTCGGGCGGCGGCGCGCCCTGGGTACGCTGATCGCCGTAGACCGGCAGCACGGTCACGCGGCGTACGCCCTCGCCCTTCAGGACGCGGACGTGGATTTCCGCGAGCCCGGGGACCACCCCGGGCGGCCGGACGACGACGCGCACCGTGTAGGGCCCGGCCGCGCCCTCGTAGAAGGTGTTCGGGGAGCCCACGTGCGCCGCGGCGAGCGGGGCGCCGAGCAGGAGGAGCGCCAGGAGCGCGCGCAGGGCCGTTCGCATTCTCACCTCCGGGGGTGGACCGCCCCGGTCGATTCGGGAGTGGCGGGACCACGGTGGACGGGCTCGCAGCGACCTCGTTGCGAGAGTCTGTCGTTGTAGGGGCGGCCCTTGTCGCCGCCCCATCGTGGCCGGCCCAGCAACGGTCCGCGGCCGTGCCACCATGGGGCGGGCACAAGGCCCGCCCGCCGGAGATCGGACGAGGACCGCGGGACTCCGGCGCCGGCGACCTCGCGGCGCAGGCCTACCTGCCTGCACCGCAGGGCCACTGATCGCCGCGTTCTGCGACACCCTCGGCCGGCGGAACTACGAACGACGTCGGTGGCGGCGCGCAGGGTCCGCAGCGCGCTCCGGGAATCGCGCCGCTACCGCACCACGCGCGCCATCCAGCGGCCGCCGCGCAGGCCGGCCCAGGCCGATGCCGCCGCCAGGCCCACGGCCCCGAGCAGTTCGTTTCCCGCCTCCAGCGGATGCCACGCCGGTCCGTGGAACCGGTAGCGCCACTCGCCCAGGCGATCGCCGTAGGACCAGCAGCGGTTGCCGGCGAAGAACCAGGTGTCGGCCGCCGGGCTGATCAGGAAGCCGGAAAAGGCCCATTGCACGGGGAGGAACACCGCGAGGAAGACCGCGCCGAGGAGGGCGGCGGCGAGCAGGTCGCGCCACCACGCGTCGCGCCGGCGCACCGCGGGCAGCAGCAGATCGAGGACGAAGGCGGGCGCGAGGAGGAGCAGCGGGAAGGCCGGCGGCACCATGTGGTCCACCGGGTTGTAGATCGGGGCGAGCTTGGGCGTTGCGGGAAAGAGCGGCAGCGCCCAGACCATGCCGGCGAGCACGCCCGTGTAGGTCGCGGCCGTGACGGTCGCGCCCCAGCGCAGGCGCGAGGCCGTCGCCGCGCCGACCAGGATCAGGGGAAACACGCAGCCCGCGATCACGTAGAACAGGCGCTGGTGCTGCTGGTTGGGAAAGGAGTGCTCGGTCATGAGCGTCGCGGCCATGGTCAGGAAGAGCCCGGCCGCGTAGGCGAAGAGGCGCCGGCCGGGCGCCGCGGAATCCGCGGCGG
>JACRIP010000543.1 GCA_016220045.1 Planctomycetota bacterium | reverse complement strand
GGCGGACATCGCATGGGGGGGGAGGGACTGGGGAGGACGCGGCGGTGCGATCACGCGGCGAGCTACCTCCGTCGCCAGACGGATTGGACCCGGTCCCGCACCACCACGAGGGTACCCGGGCACTCGTCGGGTCCGAAACGCCCCATCGCCCTCATGACGCGCTCGTGAATCTTCTCGCGATTCGGCTGGCGCAAACGGAGGCTCAGAATCCCGCGGTGGGTCTCCTCCCGGTGCCGGGCGAAACCCTTGTCGGTCGTGACGAGAAGCCTCTCCTCGCGCAGGGCCATTTCCACAGGGCGGCGTCGGAGGCCGCTGCCGCTCGGTCCCTCGCACATCGCGAACGTCATCGCCCGCAGCCCGGAGCGCATCGATCGACGGTTCGCCGGCGGATGTTCTCGTCCACCAGGACGTTCACGCCTCACCCGTCGTTTCGAGGGGAGCTACTTCCTCTTCCGCCAGCGACGCGGCATAATCCAGGCAGGCCAGGATGTCCTCCCGCCTGAGCGAGGGATAGTCCTGCAGCAGTCCCTCGATCGTGTCTCCGTTCGCCAGCATTCGAACCACCTGGTGGACGGGAATGCGCGTTCCTTTGACGCACGCCTGGCCATGACAGACTCGGGGGTCAAGGGAGATTCGTTGGTGCCTGAGGGAGCCCCGGATGGTGACCAGCATGCCGTCCAATGCGCCTGGCGTACTCCACCGTAGGCGCGACTTCAAGAGCGCCGCCTGAGCACGACCGTACGCGCCGTAACCTCCGCTTGCCCCCGTCGCTACCCGGCCCCGCCCTCTCACCCACGCCGCGCCTGGCGCCGCCCGCGCGGCTCCTCCGGCACCGACGTGAACCGGACCGCGAAGCGATCCGGCCCGCCGCCGTCGCGCGCGAGCACCTGCCAGGGGAGGACCGGGTCGTCTCTTGTCACCAGCATTCTCCTGACAGGCGACAACCTCGCCTAAAATCCAAGGAGACGGTCCCGACCCCTCCATCGCCAAAGGCGGAGGGCGGATGACCGAAGTCACCCGCCCTTGCCTGTTCGCGCCGGTTCGCGCTGGTTCGCGCCCGCCGCCGTGCCTCGGTGCGTACACCTAGCGATTGCCGGTGAGGGCGTCGTTGATGCCCGGGCCGCTCGGAGCGACCTTGGCGCCCGCGGCGCCCTGGGACACGCGGACCGTGAGCTTGAAGGTCTTCAGCGCTCTCCGCGCGCCGGCGCGGGAGTAGGCGAACTTGAACGAGTGCGTGCTGCCGGCCGCGAACGGATCCGGCTTGATCGCGAAGGTGTAGACGCCGCCGCCGCCCACGCCGCCGTCGGCGGTAGGGACATACTGGGACGAGGACACGGGCAGGCTGCGGCTGTACCGCACGGCGTTCCACTCGTAGCCGGTGGTCGGGTTCCCGGCCAGGCGGATTTCCAGGGTGTCGCCGACGTTGAGGTCGAGGGTCCGCCCGTCCATCGTGTCATCCACGACCAGGGTCGCGGGCGCGGCGCCGGGCGCCGTCAGCGGCCAGCCCAGTTCGACCGTTTTCGCGGCGCTCACTTCCGGGCGCAGGGTGTAGGCCTTGAACGTGAAACTCGCGGACTCGCCGGGACGCAGACCCGACGCCTGCGTGAACTCCCACTCCGCGCGGGCGATCCGGGATTCACCGGAGAGGAGCCCGAGCGGACGGGCTGCCACCATCGGGAAGATCCTGCCTTCCGACCAGGTCCAGACCTTCCGACCGCCCGTCCAGGCCTCGAGCTCGAACCAGTGTCCCTGGTGGCGCTGCTCCAGCTCGACCGGCTCGCCGGCGCGGTTGCGGACCGTGAAGGCGAGCTGCACCTGGGTCCCGACCTGCTGCACCGAGATCGAGCCCTCGAGACCGGCGGCGCCACCCACCGGCGTCCCGTCCGTCGCCACGCGCTGGGAGAGCTCCGCCAGTTGGGCGCGGAGCGCGCGGAACCCGGCCGATTCCCGGTCCCCGGTCCGGTAGTTCACCAGCTTGCGAAAGCGGCCGGTCATGAAGGCCACGGTCACGCTCTGCGCGTCCGCGATCGACCCGCTGGGACGCGGGAAGCGGTTCGGCATCTCCGCAAAGCCGTGCTGCTCGAACAGGCCCACCAGGGCCGCGTACTCCGTGGCGGCAAGGCGCAGCGTCCGGGCACTGCTCTCCCCCGCCATCGCGTTCATCCACACGGCGTCCCCGTTGTCGTAGACCTTGAGGTCCGTCGCCCGCCCCGTGAGCCCACCGGAGACCTGATACCCGATTTTCTGGTTCCGCACCGCCTCGGCCGGCTCCGCCGTCGCATCCGCGCCCGACATGAGCACGCCACTCCCCGTCAGCACCAGCGCCGCCGCAACCGCCATCAACCGCCTGCATTCCATGTTCGTGCTTCCTTGAAAAACCACCAGGGGTGTCCGACCAATCCGCTGTTCCAGAAGCGGTCGAGCGGCCTATCGCACCCCCGATGCCGTTCGGAAGCTTGAAGCTTAATCAGTTATGGCGCATGATGTTGCGAAGGATTCGAGAATGTCGAGCCGGCTCGCGACCCCGGGCTCCAAGTTTGTCCCGGTCTTCGGAATCGCCGCCCCGGTCCCAAAGACTGAACAGAGCGGAGGCATCGACGATCGGCAATTAGGCCGGGAATGCCGCATCGACCCACAGCAGCGAAGGCTTCGTGAAGCTGTTCGGCAGGACGTGCACGACCTACGGTACCAACAGGGAACGGACCGGGCCGTCACTTTTCAGTTGTGAGAGGACACTCCTCCCCAAGCCGAAAGGTGAAGACCCGGTTCCGACCACGACCGGGCCCGGCGCCGGCTACGGCGCGGGGCGTCCCAGCGGCACCAGGATTCCCAGAAAGCTGAACCGCCACACCCAGCGCGCGGGCGCGGCTGACCGAGGTGGCCGACCGTCGCGGGCGGCCGGTCCGGCTGGGTGCGGGACCGGGGCGCCCTCAGCCGACGCCATAGAAGCGCACCAGCCGTTCCTGGTGATGGGCGCGCGCCCGTTCGCACTCGGCGAGGCGCAATTCCAGCTCGGCCCAGGTCCGGGGGTCGGTTTCCCGGGCGCGGGCGGTGCGCAGTCGCGCGCTCGCCTCTTCCACGAGCCCCGGCTGCTCGCTCAGGAGCCAGCGCGGGAGCTTGAGCCGGCGCGCCGCGCGCCGCCGCTCCCCGGGGCGATCGCTTCCCAGCCCTTCCCATCCCCGGCGCGCGCGCAGCAGCAGCGTGATCGAGTGGTGGAGGGCGGCTTGTCCCTGCGGACCCAGCAGCAGGGCGACGTCGCCGCTGCGCCGCGCCGCCTGGAACACGGCCAACGAATCGGCGGGCCGGTCGGCCAACTCGCAGAGCAGCACGAGCGCCGCGTGGCGCACGTCGGAGGTCCCTTGGGAGCGGAGCTGCTCGATGCGGGGGCGCAGGGCGGCCAGCCGCACGTCGTCCGCGGGGTCGATCTTCACCGCCAGAGTCCACAGGGCATTGCGCACCTCCCACGCGACGGGCGAGTCGAGCAGCGCACCGAGGAAGGACCACGACTCCTCCGTCCGCTGCGCGCGGATCAGGCGCAGCAGTCGCGCCGGAGGTCCGCCCCGCCCGTCGCGTGCGCCCCAGGACGCCAGGAAATCCGCCCTATCGACAGGCTCAGGCTCGCGGGCGACCACGACCCGATAGCGTTCGATCAGCCGCGCCGTCATGGCGGGGCCGCGGCGACGCGAGATCTCGCGGGCCAGTGGAGCCGGTTCCTCGGGCAGGAAGGCGGGCCGGGCGACCCGGTGGTTCCACTCGAGGAGCGCGACCAGATCGTCGTCTGCCCGGTGGGCGAGGTAGTCGCGCAGATCGAGGGGCGACCATTCGGCATCCTCGGTCCAGCCCACCCGCGGCCGCCACACGCGGAACGGCCGCACCGTTCCCTCCGGTAGGATCTCCAGGACGCGGGCCCCGTCCGGCAGGAACTCCAGGCCGCAGCGACAGCGCAAGACGAACGGCCCCCAGGGGGTCGCGTGGCCGAAGATGTAGTCGTCGGTCCGGCAGGTGCCGTGCGGACAGCACGGAAAGCCCCGCCCGGGGAAGACCTTGGCATGCAGCCAGAGCGCGAGCGGGAGCAGCGCCAGCCCGGCGAGGCCGCCCGGGACACCGCCGTAGGCGCCCCCGAGGGCGGAGAGCGCAACGGCCGCCGCCACGAGCACCAGCAGCAAGAGCAGCTCGAGGAGCGTGAAGCCGGCCGCCGCGTCGGTCGGTGGGGGCGAGCCCGGACGCGCGCGGGCGCAGCGGTCGGCGGTCGCCGCTGGGAGAGCGCAATGCGACGGGAGGGAGATGGCGAAGGCCGCGATTTCTGGATCCATGGCTCGCCCTCCGGCGGGTTTGTCTGCGGCTACCTCCCGGCGGCGTCCACCGCGGGCGGGCGGCGAGGTTCGCGGACGATCTCGTGGGGCCCCGTGATCGCCACGTTGAGCGTTTCGAAATCGTCGGCTGGTACCCACAGCTCTTCGTGCCGGCGGGCGCCGACGCGGCGGACCGGGTAGCGCGCAAGGGGGTCGCCCCTCACGCGGAAGCGAGCGACGAGACTCGCAGCACCCACTATGGCGTTCCAGTCGCGGACGCTCTGGCGGTTCCGGGGCGGTTTCTGTCTCCTTCGCGGGGACACGAAACGCGCCGCCGCCTGTTTGCACCTCAGACCCGGGAAGAGGGGCTCGATCTACGGTCGCCGATCGTCGCCCGGATTCCGCCGGACCAGGGGCGGCTTTCACCCGGCGAACGTCGGTTACTTGCGCGCGCGCGCCAGGAGCAGCCGCCCCGCCTCCGGCGACAGCCCGAGGCTCGGCAGCTCCGCCTCGAGCTGGGCCCGCGTCCCGTGCCCGCCGAGATAGCCATTCACCCGCGCCGCCGCGGTCGAGTTTATGAAGTCGCGCGCCCCGGGGTAGAAGCGTTTGAACTCGCGCATCAGCTCCAGTGTATTCCGTAGGCTGTACTTCTGGTGATAGTCCTCGGCGACGGTGAAGCGGCCGGCGGGGGCGATTTCGGTGGTCACCTGCTCGCCGCGCGCGGCGGCGACCCGATCGCGGGACGCGCAGGCGAGACGCCGCTGCTCCTCGCCGTGATAGAAGATCGCCGACATGTACTGTCGGCTCCAGGCGGCGGCGCAGGGATTGTGCGACTCCCAGAAGAGGTCGAGCAGTTGCCCGTAGGTGATGCGGGTCGGGTCGAAATCGATCTCGGTCGTCTCGGTGTGATCCCCTAGATCGTGGTAGGTCGGGTCCGAATGCTTCCCGCCGGCGTAGCCCACGCGCGTGCGCACCACGCCGGGCAAGCTCCCGAACCGGGAGTCGGGGCCCCAGAATCAGCCGAGCGCGAAGGTGGCGGTCTCGATCGCCTGCGGCGCGGCGAGATCGATCGGCGGCAGCGCCGGTCGGGCAGGGGCTTCGCGAGTCGAGAGCATGGGAGCGGACTCCTGACCGGGGGTTGCGGCGGGGGCCGAAGGGGCGGCGGGGACGGAGGCACTCGGCTCGTCCGCGGGGAGCGCGGGCGCCGCGAACAGCGCCCACGCGCCGAGCGGGGCCAGCACGCCCGCGAGGAAGAGCAGCACGCGGAAACGGCCGGAAAGTCCCGACGGGTGCTCGCCCTGGTACACCATGGAACGCCTCCGCACCGGGTCGACAGCCTGAGCAACGCCGGGAGCGCCGACGACCTGCCTCCCAGTACGCCATGGCACGTCGGAAAATTCCAGGGTTTCCCGGTCGGGGGGCGCACCGCACCGCCCCGCAGCGTCCGGTCACGACCCGCCCCCCCGCCACTCAGCGCCCGGCTGCCGCCACGTACCAGGCGACCGTCTCGCGCAGCCCCTCCTCCAGCCCGATCTCGGGGCGAAACCCGAGCAGCCGCTCCGCCTTCCCGATGTCGACCGTGCGGCGCGGAATCGCCGTCGGCTTGGTCGGATCGAAGACGACCTGCGCCCCCGCATGCCCGGCCGCGCGCAGGACCAGCGCCACCAGCTCCCGGATCGTCACCCCCCGACCCGCCGCGATGTTGATCGCCCCCCCGCCGCTCAGGCGATCCAGCGCCAGCACACAGCCGCGCGCGAAGTCCCGCACATGCAGGAAGTCCCGTACTTCGGAGCCGTCGCCCCAGACCACGAACGGATTCTCCCGCTCCACCGCCCGCCGGATCAGCGACGGAATCACATGCCCGCTCGCCGCGTCGAACCGATCCCCCGGCCCGTACACCGCCGAGGGCCGGACCACGACGACCCGCAGATCCGACTTCGACGCGACGAACTCCCCCAGCCGCTCCAGGTAGCGCCGCATCCAGCCGTAGCCGAAGTACGCCGGATGCGGAGGCCCCGCCCATAACTCCTCTTCGGTCACCGGATGGTCGGCGGCCGGATACGCGGTGCTGCTGCCGAAGAGCAGGAAGCGTTTCGCGCCCGCCTCCCACGCCGCCTGCAGCATCTGGGCGGTGAGCACCAGATTGGTCGTCAGGTTCTGCATCGTGGCGAGCGGCCCCACGCCCGCGGCCCCGACCAGCCCGGCGGCGTGGATCACCGTGTGCGCGCCCGCACAGGCCCGGCGGCACTCCTCCGGCCGGGAGAGATCCGCCCGCAGCTCCTCGACCCCCGCCGGCGCGGGCCGGACCCCGGTATTCCGGCTCACGATCCGCACCGCGTCGCCGCGCGCGGACAAAAGCTCCGTCAGGTGCCGACCGATGAAACCGGTCCCTCCGGTGATCACCTGGAGTCCAGATGCGGCGGGCATGCGGCGACTCACCTGCGCTGGGGCCGGTAGGCGACGAAATCGAAGACGATCTGGAGCAGGCAGGCGGTTCCGTTGCGGATGATCGACAGCTTCCGCTCGCCGCCGATGCGCGCCGGCTCGTCCCCCGGAACCTCCACCACCCGCAGGCCCAGGCGGGTCGCGCGCAGCGTGCTCCCGAGCTCCCAACTGTTCATCAGGAAGAAATTCTGGCGCAGCCAGTTCTCCTGATCCATCGTCGCCAGCCCCATCTGCTCGATCGCGCTGCGGCGATACCCCCGGAGGGCCACGAGCACATCCGTGTAGCGGCGGCGGAAGAGCAGGTTGACGAGGGTGACGAAGAACGCATTGCCGAAGCCGGTGACCTCGTCGTCGTCCGCGCTCGTGGCCGCGCCGAGGTAGCGGGAGCCCACCACGACGTCGGCCCCGGCGCGGAGTTCGGCGCACATCGGCGCCAGCAATTCGGGAAGGGAGTTGCCGTCGGGCGTGAATACGATGAGCGCGTCCGCCCGGGAGTGCCGGTAGGCCGCCGCCTCGGCGTCGGGCAGGCCCTTCCCCGGCTGAGTCACCACCGTCAGGCCCTGGGCGCGGCTGTACTCGACGGTGCCGTCGGTAGAACTGCCGTCGGCGACGATGACCTCGTGGAACAGCGAGCGGTCGATCAACGGCCAGATCGCCTTCATCCCCTCGATCTCGTTGAGGGTGGGGAGCACCAGGTCGATGCTCGTGATCGGTTGCGTCATGCGCGTCCCGGGAGAAAGAAGACGTTTTCACGATCGATACGGGCGATCCCCGCCATCTGCTCGGCGCTCAGCGGGCCGGCGTCCGCGGCCGCCGCGTTCTCCTCCACCTGCTCCGGCGTCAGCATCCCCGGGATCACCGTAGACACCGCGGGATGCGCGAGGCAGAAGCAAAGCGCGAACTGCGCGGGGGTCAGGCCGGGAGCGGCCGCCAGCAGCCCGGCGAAGCGGCGGTGGGCATCCTCCCAGAGCGCCCGCTGGGCGGGCGACCAGCGGCTGCGATGGTCCGCGGGATCGAATCCGGCATCCCCCCGAGAGACGCCGGCGAGAAAGCCGAAACAGAGCGGCGTCCGGACGATCACGCCGATGCCGCGCCGGCCGCAGAGATCGAGAAGTCCCGAGACCGCGGCGCGCTGGTCGGTCAGGTTGTAGTTGACCTGGAGCGCGTCGATCGGCAGCTCCGCGGCGCGCAGCCCCTCCGCGGGCGAGCGCACCGAGATCCCCACGTGGCGAGCCTTCCCGGCGCGCTTCAGGTCCGCCAGAGCGTCGAGCAGCGGCCGGTTGCCCGCCACCGCGTCGATCGGCGGGCTATGAAGCTGGAAGAGGTCCACGTAGCCGGTGCGCAGCCGCGCCAGGCTGCGGTCCAGCGCCTCCCGCAGATACCCGGGCGAGAAGTCCTGCGTGCCCGCGGCGTCGAGCATGCCCGCCTTGGTGGCGAGGAAAACCCGGGCGCGGTCCGGCGCCAGCTCCTCGCCGAGCAGCCGCTCGCTGTGGCCGCAGCCATACATGTCCGCGGTGTCGAAGCAGGTGATGCCGCGCTCGACCGCCCGCCGCAGGGCGCGCCGCGAGACGGCGTCGTCGGTGGGGCCGTAGGCCACCGCCCCCCCATGCGTGCCGCCCACTCCCCAGGCCCCGAAGCCGATTTCGGAAACCTCGGCCGCGGACCGTCCGAGTCGGCGGTAGCGCATCTCAATAATGGCCTTCCAGCTCGGGCACCACCTCCTGGCTGGAATAGAGATAGGCGCCCTTCTTGTTCCCGTACCACACCACCTGCTCGCACCACTCTTCCCAGGTGCGGTGGACCCGGCTGGTGCGATCGATGTGATGGACCGACCGGCCGCGGGTGAGCGGCGCCTTCTCGCCCTCCAGCACCGAGCGGTAGTAGTCCCAGATGCTGAAGTCCAGTTCGAGATTCAGGTCCTCGGTCTGGAACGGGAGCTTCACCAGGCTGCGATTCAGCAGCACCGCCTGCGGCAGGAGGTCCGCCGGGAGCACCGCGCCCTGCGCCGCCAGGAACCGGGTGAGCAGGCGCTCCGCCTCTTCGTAGAACCGATCCAGCTTGCCCTCGGTGCAGAGCAGGATGAAGCGCAGTTCGTCGGCCGGCCAGTAGATATTGAGCCACCGCTCCGAACGGCAGTACTCTTCGCCGCCGTTCTGAATGTCGAGCGCCTTGGCGTGGAAGAACTCCATGGTCTCGCGCAGGATCGGATAGTCGGACAGGTCGCCCTCGGAGAAGGCCTCGAAGAGCCGGCGGTATTCGATCCCGCACTCCTCGTGGGCGAGAATGAGCGGGATCTGGAAGATCTTGTCGAAGTGCAGGAAGGCGACCATCCAGCAGAAGGCGCGGGTCCTGGCCCACTGCGCCGGCGGCATGGAGTGGGTCGCGATCACCAGTTCCTGGTACTCCTGGACCTCGTCCTCGGCCGTCAGCAGGGAGCCGTGGATATTGATGATTTTCGAGGTCTTAAGGACCATGCCGTACTTCTGCTGATAGGCGGGATCGCCCATCTCGGCGTTCGGCAGGACGGCGAGGTTGTTGAACTGGATGCGGTTGTGCTGGCCGTTCTCGACGACCTGGGAAATGCCGTTGACGAAGGACTCGTAGGTCTCCTCAGGCATTCCCAGGATCATATCGGAGTAGGTTTCGATCCGGTCGCGGGCGAAGCGCCGCTGCAGTTCCTCGTAGGTCTTGAGCGAAATGTTGTCGCGCTTGACGGCCTTCAGGGTGGCGGCGTCGGTGGATTGCAGGGAGAGGGTGACTCCCTTATTGAGCCCGGCGTCCGCGAGCATCTTCTGCGCCTGGTAGGCCCGCTCGGTGGCGTTCTTGGTATTCTGCACCGAGAGGGCCTGGGGGTAGCCGTGCTCCTGCTTGGCCGCGACCGCCAGTTTCACCAGGTCGAGATCCCGGGGCAGGATGCCGAAATTGGCGTCGCAGCAGAAGATGAACTCGATCTTGCGGGCGGCGAACCAGTCGATTTCGGCGCTCAGGCGCGGCAGGTCGAATTGGAAGACCTTGGAGGCGATGGAGGAGCCCCAGTCGCAGAAGGTGCAACTGAAGGGGCAGCCGCGATTGGTTTCCCAGAGGATGAGCCAGCGTTCCTCGGGGCAGGCGCGCATGAGCGGGTCGAACACGCCGGCGAGGTAGGGGGAAGGGATGACCGAGAGATCGCGCAGGCGCGCGGCCTTGGGATGGTGGACGAAGGCGCCGTCGGCCGCGAGGTAGCTGAGGGAGGGGACGGCCTCCCAGGCGCGCTCGGGGAAATGCTCCAGCACCTGCAGGAAGGTCGCTTCGCCCTCGCCGTGGCAGGCGAGGTCGATGAAGGGATGCCGGCGCAGGAAGGCCTCGGCGCGATCCGGAACGTGAGGTCCGCCGAAGACGATCAGGAGGTCGGGGCGGAGGGCCTTGAGGCGGCGGGCGATCGCCAGGGAGATCTCGATGTTCCAGACGTAGACGCTGAACCCGACGATCTCCGCGGAGCGCAGGTGGCGCACCGCCTCCTCGACGGGGACGCGCTTGTAGAGCGGCAGCAGGAACTCGTAGCGGGCCGCCGCCGGCGCGTGGCGTTGCACGTAGGCCTGGAGCAGGCCTACGGAGTAGGGGAGATAGTTCTGGCCGGAGAAGCTGTTGTTGACCTGAACGAGTCCCACCCGGCAGGCGCCTGAGCCGCTTTCGGCCATCTCGATTCCCTTCTCGGACCGCCTGCCCAGGCCGTGGTAGTAGCCCCCCCCCGTATTCGGACCTCGACGCGCACGCCCGGCCTTTTGGCAACGCTCACGCCGTGGAAGTATAGTTCCGGCGCGCAACCGCGTCAAGGCGGATGCGCCGGCGACCGCCTTTTGCCTTGCCTCGCCGACGGTGCAGCGGTATCATCGCGCGTTTCGAAGAGCGCCTTTTCGCCCTGGCGAGAGGCGTCGTGACTCCGGAAGGAATTGGAAGGCAGGTTTCGCCATGCTGCGCAGCGTCCTGACGTTCGCCCTGGTCCTCCTCCTCGGCGCTCTGGTCGCCCTCCATCCCGCCGCCGCCGAGCCGGCGCCGGCCCCGGCGGCGCCCCCGGCCCCGCCGCCGGATGCGACGGCCGAAGAGGTCAAGACCGCGCTCGACGCCTTCAAGAAGGCCAGCGTCGACCGCGACGAGGCCAAGCGCATCGCGGCCCTGGACGGGCTCGCGGGCGTGCGCCATCCGCAGATCTACCAGACCCTCGCCCGGTTCCTCACCACCGATACCGAAACCGTGCGCATCGCCGCGGCGCGGGCCCTGGGCGGGTTCGAGGACGGACGCTGCCTGCCCCACCTGGAGGCCGCCCTCGGTGCCGGCAAGGTTCCGGACAAGGTGCTGACCGCGCTCTACGACGCCATCGGCAACTGCCACGACGCGCGCGCCGTCCCCGGCCTGGGCAAGTTCCTGCGCTCGCGCGGCCTCAAGTACGACGTCAAGAAGACCAAGGAAGAGGACGCGACCCTGCCCGTGGCCGCCGCCATCGCCGCGCTCGGCAAGATCAAGGTGCGCGAATCGGTCGAGAACCTCCTGAAATACGGCGAAGACCTTACCGCTCCGGGCCAGAACGTGAGCGGTCCGCCCAACGACGTCCGCTCCGACTACGTGCGCAAGACCCAGGAGGCGGTGGCCGCCGCGCTCGGCATGAAGACCCGCGACTTCCCGGGCACGGAGATCGAGGACTACGTCAAGTGGTGGCGCGAGAACAAGAACAAGGCCTTTGCCCCAGCCCACAATTGACCCGGAGGCACTCCACGTGATGCGCAAGAACCGCGTGCCGGATGGCCGGGGGCTCGGCGGCCTGCGGCGCCGGGCGGCGCGCGCCGCGGCCCTGCTGGCGCTCGGGGCCGGGCTGGCCGGCTGCAGCGGGTCCGGGTT
>JACRIP010000555.1 GCA_016220045.1 Planctomycetota bacterium | reverse complement strand
TTTAGGCCGGCTGCCCACGGCGTCCTCCGGGCCGGAGACGGATCGAACGGCCCTCTCCGGCGCGCGCGTCGAGGGTGGCCGGGCTGAAGCCCGGAAAACAAACCCGGGCTGAAGCCCGGTACTACAAGCCTCCAAGCCCTTCCCCCGGGCCCTTCCGTGTAGGCCGGAAGGCCTGCACCACGATTGCCGGAGTCTCGCTGAACCGGCCCGATCCCCGGAACGAGGCGTTCCCACCCGAATCGACCTTTTGCGACAGCCTCTGAAGGCGGAACTACGAACGAGCCGCGCGGCCGGGCTACGATGCGCGGGGTTCGGGCGTGGGAGAGCTCGTGTTCCCACCGCCCCGCTGCGCCCGGGTGGCATCAGAACATCAATCTACATTCTACAATCTTCATTCTCCAATCCGTCGCAGGCGCGCCTCACGGCCCGCCTTCCGCCCGCGACCCCCGCGCCTCACGCGACCTCCCCCTTCGTGATCCGCATGAAGACGTCCTCCAGGTCCATCTTCTCTTCGCTCACCCCGAGGATCGGCACGTCGTTCTCCGCCAGGCGCCGGACCAGGAGCGGGATGTCCGCGTCCCCGGCGTGGCGCGCACGCAGTTCGCCGTCGCGCGCCTCCACGTCGGTCACGAACGGAAGCGCGCGCAGGAGTCCCACCGCCTTGTCCGCGGCGCCCTGCACGCGCACGATCACCGTCTGGTGCGGCGTCAGCGCCTTCACGATCTCCGCGATCTCGCCCGACGCCACCAGCTTCCCGCGCTCCAGGATCGCCACCTTCGTGCAGACGTCCGACAGCTCCGTCAGGATGTGCGACGAAATGAAGATCGTCTTGCCCATCTCGCGCAGCTCCTTGAGCAGCACCCGGAACTCGATGCGCGCCCGCGGATCCAGCCCGGACGCCGGTTCGTCCAGGATCAGCACCTTCGGGTCGTGCACCAGCGTCTTCGCCAGGCACAGCCGCTGCCGCATGCCCTTCGACAGCTCCACGACCAGGCGGTGGCGCAGCCCGTCCAGGTCGGTCAGCTCCATCACCGCCTCGAGCACGCGGCGGCGCGCCCGCCGCGGCACCTTGTACGCCCCGGCGAAAAAGTCGAGATACTCCCAGACCGAGATCCCGTCGTAGGCGCCGTAGTCATCCGGCATATACCCGATCACGCGGCGCACCGCTTCCGGTTCCTCCACCACCGAGAGCCCATCGATCATGGCGCTCCCATGGGTCGGATCGAGGAGCGTCGCGAGAATACGGATGGTGGTGGTCTTGCCCGCGCCGTTCGGGCCGATGAAGCCGAAGATGTCGCCGCGGTCCACGCGGAAGGAGACGTCGGAGAGGGCGGTGAAGGAGTCGTAGACCTTGGTCAGGCCGGTGAGTTCGATCACGGCCGCACGCGCAGGAGGAGGACGTAGGCCTCCCCGCCGGTGCGCAGCCAGCCCGCATCGACGCTGAGCGCGGCGAGGTCGCGGTCGAGGAGGCCGACGAACCACATGCCGTCGGGCGCGGGGTGGGCGCGCACGCCGCTGAGCACGTGGTCGACGAACGCGACGAGGAAGGGGGAGGGGGGCGTGCCGGCCGGCAGGATCTCCGGCGCGGTGACGGGCGCCGGGGGGCCGAGCGGCGCCGACTCGACCGTCGCGCCGGCCGCCGCCGGTCCGACGCGCGCGAGGAGCGCGGTCCCGCCGGCATCGACGAAGACCCCGCCCTTCAGCCCGACCGGGAGGCCGTTGGTCAAGACCAGGCGATCGCCGGAGCGCTGAACGGTCAAGGGCGCCGCCGGCGCGCGCATCGCGTCGGCCGCGAAGTACCCCTCCTCCCACAGCTTGAGCGGGAAGCCGCGGATCGCGAAGGTCCCGGCCTCCTCCATCGCGCAGCCCGCGCCGGTCGCATTCTCGCCGCTGCGGAAGAGCGGGTGGAGGGTCGCGGCTTCGTCGAGCGCGAGGTCATAGGCGCGCGGGGCGGAGGAGAAGAGGCAGAAATAGGCGCGGTGGTGCAGGAAGTCGGCGCCGTCGAGCGTCGTCACCACCGCGGCGCGCTGGAGGACCGTGCTCGCCCCTTTCGTGAGGTACCCGAGCAGGATGATGAGGACGACGAAGAGGACGGCGATCGCCGGCACGGTGAATACCGTATAGAGCTGCAGGTTGTAGCGTTTGAGCAGGAAGTAGTTCACCGGCCCGACCGCGACCAGGTAAAGGCCGATCAGGATGAGGAGGAGCCCCATCGAGGGCAGGCGGGAGAGCCCGTGGCCGAGCAGGTCGAGGAGGGGGTCGCGCTCGCGCCGGCTGTAGCGGTAGTCCTGGGGATCGCCGTAGGAGCGCTTCTGGAGGTTGCGGCCCGCGAGGGCGGTGAGGATCTCCTGCCAGAGCGGGACCAGTCCGCGCCAGGCGGCGAACGGCGGGCGGCTGGAATCGAAGGCCGCCAGCACGACGGTGCCCAACCCGCAGGGGATCTGGGCGAGGAGGGAGGCGGGAAGGGCGCCTCCCGCGGCGCCGGCGCCGAGCAGGGGCGTGCCGCCGGCGGGATGGTGCACGACGAAAGGCGCGCGCGCGGCCAGCGGCGCCCCGCCGCGCTCCTCCAGCTCGGGGAGTTGCCGTACCGACTCGGTGGTGACGCCGACGCCGCCGAGCAGGGCGCGGTAGAAGGGGTCGGCGAGGCGCAGCGGATCGGGTCCGGGGCAGATGACCAGGTTGCCACCGGCGTGCACCCAGTCGAGGATGGCGCGCTTCTGGTCGTCGGCCAGCTCGTTGGCGGCGACGTCGAGCAGGGCGAGCACGTCGATGCGGTCGTAGCCGATCCAGCGGTCGGGCAGAAGCGCGAGGCGGTCGCAGGGGACGAAGCGCACGGCGAGCCCGCGCCCGCCGGCGCCGCCGGGGAGCAGCGTGGAGGGCGCATTCCGGCGGTCCAGGTTGGCGAGCGCGCCGGGATTGCTGCCGACCGCGAGGAGGTTGAAGCGGGTGTCGAAAGCGAAGCGGAGCGACTGCGGGGCTTCCGGCCGGCGCGCGCCCGTGCGCAGGAAGTCGCCGACCAGCTCGCCGCTCCAGGAGGTGACCGGGGGCAGGTAGAGATACATGAAATACCGCAGGTTCGCGCCGGGTGCGAGGACGACGTCGCGCTCGGCGTGGGCGACGTCGAAGTCGAGGAGGCGGGCGCGGAGGCGGAGGCGGCCGGCGATCGGGGTGGCGCCGCGATTCGCGAGGCTGACGCGAACGGGGAGCCAACCGGGCTCGCCGAGGTCGGCGAAGGGCAGTTCGGCCTGGCACGTGAAGTCGGGGGGCGTGGGGGCGGCGGGGTCCGGGGCGGCGTTCGGGGCGGACGGGCCGGGCTGGGGGGCGGGCTCCTGGGCGCGGGCGGGGAGGACGCCGAGGGCGCAGCAGATCAGCAGCAGGGCGAGGTGCGCCAGGGCGGGGCCTCCGCGGCCGGGGCGAGTCGGTTCACGCACCGCGCGATCTTCTCCAAGGGGGAGACCGAGGCCAAGAGTCGAAAGTCCAACGGGTCTAAGGTCCAAAGTCTGACGGGTCCAAAGTCCCACGAGTCCAAAGTCCAAAGTCCAACGAGTCTAAAGTCTAATGTCCCACGACTCCAAAGTCTGACGAGTCCATCAGCGGACGCGATCGGTAGAGTGATTCCCCGGTCGCGCTTCGCTTTGCACGCACGGCCAGGTGCCTCGTTCGTAGTTCCGCCTTCAGCGGCTGTCGCAAAAGTCTCGCGCCGGGCCCACCGCGCGGCACCTCACGGAAACCGTCGTGTAGGGGCGGCCCTTGTGGCCGCCCCATCGTGGCCGCCCCAGCAACGGTTGCCGAGCATCCCCACATGGGGCGGGCACAAGGCCCGCCCCTACAAGACCATGGGTTCTGCGAGGTCCCCCGCCCATCTCGGCCCCTTTTGCGACAGCCTCTTCAGGCGGAATCGCCGGCCGCATACCGGGCGAGAAGGCCGCGCATCCCGCCCGCGGAGGCGGTCCCGAGCGCGGACGCCGGGGCATACAGCAGCGCCGGCATCGGCATTCGTCCGGACAGTCTCTGGTGTTCGCCGGGGCCAGGGGTCGGCCATGCGCCGTGGCCCTTCGTTCCGCCTGAAGGCGGAACTACGAACGAGGTCTGCGCGAGGGCGTCCACCATCCTCGGCCAAGACGGAAGCGCTCTCCCTAGATTCTCACCGCGAGTCCTCGACCGTCCACCGTCCACCGTCCACTGGCCACCGTCCACCGTCCACCGGCCACCGTCCACCGTCCACCGGCCACCGCTCACCGCTTGGCGCGTTCGACCTCGGGGACCTCGGCGAGCAGACGTTCGATGAGGGAGTCGGCGCGCACGCCTTCGGCCTCGCCTTCGAAGTTGAGAATGACGCGGTGGCGGAGGGCGGGGTAGGCGACCTCGCGGATGTCCTCAAAGCTGACGTTGTAGCGGCCCTTGTCGAGGGCAAGGATCTTGGCGCCGAGGACGAGGGCCTGGGCGCCGCGCGGGCTGGCGCCGTAGCGGATGAAGCGGCGGGCGTG
>JACRIP010000075.1 GCA_016220045.1 Planctomycetota bacterium | reverse complement strand
GCCCGCCTGACGGCGCGCGCGCACGCCCCGGCGGCCGCCGCCCGCCTCGCCGATCCCGACCCGGGCACGCGCGCCGCCGCGGCCGCCGCCCTCGGCGCCCTCGGCGGCCCCGCGGACCTCCCGGCCCTCATCGCCGCCCTTTCCGACCCTGACGCCGGCGTGGTCCGCGCCGCCCACTCCGCCCTTCAGGTACTCACCGGACAGCGCTTCGCCTCCGATCCCGAACTGTGGGACCGCTGGCGCGACGACGCTTCCCCCGCCGACGACGGTGACTCGGGGAACGGCGTGGGCCGCTGACGGGGGTTTGGGGGTTTGGGGGTTTGGCGGTTTGGATGCCAGGGGGAATCCACGCATCATCCGTACTCCGGGGGTGTGGGCGAGTGGCGGGACAGCCGCGGGCGTGGATCCGGCCGGGGACCGATGCACCTGCTCCCCCACCTCCAAACGTCTAGCTAAACCCCGAAACGGGCGGTTCCGCCTCTCGCCCACACGGTTGGAGGACGAGGGATGTGTGGCTCCCCCCAGACTGCCAAACTTTCAAACCCCCAAACTTCCAAACCCCGGATCCGCAACGCAAACCGCCCCGGCGCGTGCGAAACGCGCCGGGGCGGTCTTTTTTTTTGATGCGCGGGGGGAAGCGCGGAGGCTACTGCGGCTTGTTCTACTTCTCGGTCTCCAGGTCGCGGATGTAGGCCAGGGCGCGCTCCAGGTCGGTGGACAGGTGCCGCACGCGCAAGAGCGAGCGGACGCGCGTCAGCACCTCGAAAATGTTGATCGGCTTGTTGAGGAAGTCGTCGGCGCCGGCCTGGATGCCGCGCTCCTTGTCGGTGTCGGAATCGAGCGCGGTCACGATCAGGATCGGAATGCCGGAGGTCAGCTTGTTCTCCTTGAGCCGGCGGCAGACCTCGAAGCCGTCCATCTTGGGCATCACGACGTCGAGCAGGATGATGTCCGGCGGGTCGGCGAGCGCCATCTTGAGCGCTTCCTCGCCGTTGACCGCGAGCGCCACCTGGTACCCGCCGCCGGTGAGACATTCCTTCAGCAGTTCCGCGTTGGCCGGGTAGTCCTCCGCGGCCAGGATGCGGATCACTTTGTCGGCAGACATTCGGCTCTCCTCTGACTTCGGCGTTTTCAGCGCCGGGGATCGTAGCCGATGCACCCCGGAGTGTCAAGGAATTGCGGCGGCAGCGGGGTCACAGCGCGACCCGCTTCCAGTGTCCGCGCCGGTACAGGAGGGCGTAGGCCGCCGAGCGCACGCTCCAGTCCACGAGCGCCACGACCCACACGCCGGGCAGCCCCCAGCCGAGGCGCGTCACCAGCCAGGTGCCGGGCACGCGCACGCACCACACTCCGAGCGCCGCCACGTAGACCGTGCTCTTGGTGTCCCCGGCCCCCCGCAGCGCGCCCTGCAAGGACATGCTGATCCCCATGAACGGCTGCTCGAGGGCGCCGATCAGCAGGCACGTCACGACCAGCGACAGGACCTCCGGGTCGTCGATGTAGCAGCGCGCGAGCTGCCGCGGAAACGCCACGTAGACCAAGCCGAGCGCCGACATCATCAGCACCGCCATGCGCAGCGTCTCCCGGCAGGAGAGCTCGGCCGCGCGCGGCTGCCGCGCCCCGAGCGCCTGGCCCACGAGCGTGGAGCAGGCAATGCCGAACGAGAACCCGGGCATGAAGGACAGGGATTCGATCGAGACCGCGATGCGGTGCGCCGCCATCGACGCGGCGCCGAGCGCGGCGACCATGGCGCTGAACACCAGGAAGCCGGAGTGCAGGACCAGCGGCTCCACCATGGCGGGCACGGTGACGCGGAAGAAGCGCGCCATCGAGGCGCGGCCGATGCGCGCGGCGTCGCCCAGCCGGAGGCCGGCCGGCCCGCGGGGCAGGAAGAGCAGCCCGAGCAGCACCGCGCCCTCGACCGCCTTGGCCGCAAAGGTCGCCAGCGCCGAGCCCGGGATGCCGAGCGCCGGACAGCCCGCTTTCCCGAAGATCAGCAGCCAATTGAGCAGGATGTTCAGCAGGTTGACCGAGCCCGAGACCCACATGGGCGTGGCGGTATCGCCCGCGCCGCGCAGAATCGAGGTCGCCACCATCGCGAAGGCCGTGAACGGCAGCGCGAGGAGGCTGATCTCGAGGAACAGCCCCGACAGGTGCACCACCTCCGGCTCGTGCGAGAAACAGGCCGCCATGGCGTAGGCGCCCCAGCTCCCGGCCGCCGCGAAAACCAGGCCGCAGACGAGGCCGAGCACGAGCGCGGTCATCGAGTTGGCTCGGGTCTTTCCCTCATCCTCTTCGCCGACCGAGCGGGCGACGAGCGCGAGCGTGCCGACCTGGATGGCCGCCAGGAGCGACTGCGCGCTCCAGTAGATCGGCCAGGCCGCGCCCATCGCCGCCAGCGCCTCCTTGCCCAGCGATCCGACCATGAGCGAGTCGGTGACCAGGATCAGCGTCTGGAAGAAGTTCTGGAGCAGCACCGGCCAGGCGAGCTTCCAGACCTCCCGCCGCAGGGAGCGCCGCGCCTTCGGCGGCGCGGGCCGCGCATAGACCAGGGTATCGACCGGCACGCTCGCTACTCCTCGTCCCCATCCCCGTCGGGGAGGTCGTCGCCATCTTCGATCGCGTGCATCGTCCGGTCCGACAGGCCGAAGTAGTGACCGACTTCGTGCTTGACCGTATCCTGGATACACCGTACCAGCTCGGCGCGCGTGCCGCAGGAGCGCTCGATCGGCCCCTGGAAAAGGAAGACCTTGTCGGGGTAGAGCGGATCCGCGCCGGCATCGCGTTCGTTGAGCGGGACGCCTTCGTAGAGCCCGAGCAGGGTCTCGCCGGGCTTCAAGCCGACGCTCCGCTTCATGCGCGCGCCCGGCTCCGCCCGGACCTCGAACACGACGTTCTTGATGCGGGCCAGGAATTCCGCGGGCAGACCCTCGAGGGCGTCGTCGACGAGCCGCTCGAATTCGGACGGGCGCATACCGCTCTTCCAAAAAAAATCGGGCTGGTAAGGTAGCGTCGGCATGCCCCGATGTCAATCCCGATCGCGGCGGAGCAGATCCGCCGTTGGAACTTGATGGTACCGGTCATGCGCGTCGAGCGCCTGGCCGCCGTCGTCTCTCGTCTCTCGTCTCTCGTCTCTCGTCTCTCGTCTCTCGTACTCGTACTCGTACTCGTACTCGAACGCCCAGGGCATTCGAGTACGAGTACGAGATACGAGTACGACGGAGGCCAGGCTTTCGATGCATGCAAACGGTACCGTCGAGGTATCAGAGCCGACATGACCCTCGCCTGCTTCCGCGCTGGAATCCGAGGCGGCAACCTGCTAGGATTCGCCACCGTCCACGGTCCACCGTCCCTCGTTCACCGTTCACCGTTCACCGGCCACTGTCCACCGTTCACCGTTCACCGTTCACTGTCCACCGGCCACCGTCCACCGTCCACCGGCGGCGGGCCGCCCACCCGCTCCCCGACGAGCACGATTCCCATGATCCCGCCACACCCCCGCGCGCGCCGAACCGCCGTGCCCCGGCTCGCGTTATCGGCCGTCCTCCTGCTGGCGGCCGCGCCCGGCGTGACGGCGCAGGACTTTGCGCCGATCGATGACCGCGCCACGCACTACATCCCACGTTCGCCGGCCGCGGACCGGATGCTGGAGCAGGCGGCGGACCACGAACGGGCGGAGGACTGGGAGGCGGCCGCCGCGCTCTACGCGTCGCTGCTGGAGCAGGACGGACGCTTGCTCTGCGCGGACGACCCGCCGACCTGCCCGCGTCGGTTCATCCCGCTCGCCGAAGCGGTGGCCTTGCGTCTGGCACGCTGGCCGCCGGCGGCGCTCGCGGACGCGCTCCGCACGGCGGAGGACCGCGCGGCGGCACTCTGGACCCACTTGCGCCTCACGACCCGCGACCCGCAACGGCTTGCGGTCCTGGCGACGCGCTACGCGCTGACCCCGGCGGGGGCCGCCGCCGCGGAACGCATGGGCGCCCTGGCGCTGGAGCGGGGCCGCCCGGTGGAAGCCCTGGCGTGGTGGCGGGC
>JACRIP010000545.1 GCA_016220045.1 Planctomycetota bacterium | reverse complement strand
GGGCGGCCGCCGCCCTCCCGCGGCCCTCGCGCTCCGACGGCCCCGCGACGCCCCCCGCCCCCGGCCCGCGCGCCCCCGCCCCCTCCACCGCCCCCGCCCCCCTCGAGGAGCGACGCTTCGTGATCCGCGTCCGCGGCGCCGATTCCGGCTACGGTTTCTTCCGGATCTCGCGCGCCGCCGACGGCACCCGCACCATCGAGGGCGAGACCCTCATGAAACTGCTCGAAGACGGCAAGGAACTGGTCCTGCGCTCCCGCCGGACCACCGTCATCGGCGCCGACGAACGCATCCCCCGCTCCTACCACGCCACCTTCGCGCGCGGCAGCTCGGTCTCCGAGTACACCTGCCGGCGCGAGGCCGATCAACTCGTGATCGATGCCCAGGTCCGCGGCACCCCCGTCCACGCCGCCTTCCCGCTCGCGTCCACCGGCGTCCTCCTCGATTACAACGCGCCCGAACACTTCGAGATCTTCCTGCGCGGCCGCGCCGCCCAGGAGCGGAAATTCACCTTCGGCGCGCTCATCGTCGACATGATGGCGATCCTGCCGATCGCCGGCCGCGTCCTCCCGGTCGAGGAAATCGCGACCGACGGCGGGACGACCCACGCCCGCCGCGTCGAATTCGCCGCGCTCGGCATGGCCTACCGCGGCTGGCTCGACGAGGCCGGCCACCTCGCGCGCATCGAGGTGCCGAGCCCGCGCTTCGAAGGCGTGCGCACCGAGCGCCGCATCGCCGACCTCACGCTCTCGGCGGCCGACCTCGCGCGCTCCTTCTCGGTGCCGCTACGCCTCGCCGCGGGCGTCGCCGATCCGGGCGCCGACGCGCGCCGCGTCGAAGCCGTCGGCTCGGCGCGCCAGCGCCTGCACGTTCACGTCGGCGAGAACCGCACCGACGACGACGTCCTGTCGAACTCGCATCAGCGATTCGAACCCGCCGTCGCGTCATCCCCGGCCCCCTCCCCGGCCCCCGCGCCGGCCTCCGCCGCAGCGGCCGATGCGCCCGGCACCTGGATCGACGGCGTGCTGACGGTCACGACGACGACTCCCGGCGCGCGCCCCGCGACCGGGTCCGGCCGCCGCCCCGCGCCGCCCCCGCCGCCCGCCGCCTGCCTCGCGCCCGAGGACGCCATCGAGTCCGCCGCGCCCGAGATCGTGGAGCGCGCCCGCACGCTGGCGCCCGCGAACGCGCCTGCTCGCGAGGCCGCCCGCCTCGTCGCCGACTGGGTGCACACGACGCTGCGCTACGAAACCCAACTGGTGTCCGCCCTCGCCGCGCACTCGGGCCGGGTCGGAGATTGCCTGAGCTACTCCCGGCTTACGGTGGCCCTCCTGCGCGCCCGCGGCGTTCCGGCGCGCGTCATCGGCGGCCTCGCGCTCGGCGCGTCGCGTCGCTTCGGACAGCATCATTGGGTCGAAGTCTGGGGCGGTCCCCACAGCGGATGGTTCCAGATCGACCCGACCTACGGCCAGTCGACCGCCGTGGACGCCTTCCACATCGACTTGTGGCGCGAGGGCACGTTCGACGGCGCCGCCGACAACTGGGTGGAATTGCTGGAATGGCATCCGCCGGTGTCAGCGGCGGACGCGGCGGACGCGGCGGACACGACTGCACGATAAGCTTCTGGAGGTCTCACGCGCCCGTGGCCGTGCGCACCTACCCTCTCCCCGACCCTCCCCCACTGCGGTGGGGGAGGGGGATCGCGCGGGTGCGGAGGCCGTGGGTTGTGCGCACCTGCCCCCTCCCCGCCCCTCCCCCGCTGCGGTGGGGGAGGGGGACTTGATCACTCTTGACCGGTCGAATGCGCCGGAGCGGCCTTCAGCCCCCCGCGGATTCTGCCGATAGCGATAAGGCTGGACCTCGTTCGCCGCCCGTCCGTGGTTCCCGGCTGGAACCGAGAGGAGTGCCCATGGCCGCTCGCCGCATCGTCCAGGTCTCCCGCGCCGCGCGCGTCGCGCTCGCGGCCGCCGGGCTCGCCGCGCTCTGCTGCGGCGGCGCCTTCCTGTCCTCCTGCCACATGCCGCGCGCGCTCTCGACCACCGACCGGCGCAAGCAGATCGATTCCTTCGCCCAGCTCTGCCTCGAAGGCTACTACAAGTTTCACCCGACCGCCTCCACCGAGGACGGGCTCCACGAGCGCGACGAACTCCTCGAAACCCTCACCCGCGACGCCGTCGCCGACGAGCTCCTGCGCCTGCGCGAGGAACTCGCCGACCTCGACCAGATCGACGCCGACTACCTGACCCCGGAACAACGCGCCGACGCCGAGGTGCTGCGCGGCCACCTCCGGCGCGAGATCGCGGAACTGGCCGAAATCCGCGCCTGGCAGCGCGATCCCGGCCTCTACGTCGACCTCGCCTGCCGCTCGGTGCACGTCCTGGCGACGCGCGACTTCGCCCCCCTCGATCAGCGCCTCGTCCTGGTCATTCGCCGCGAGGAACTCTTCAGCCGGCTCTTCGCCGAAGCCCGCGTCAACCTGCGCCGCTGCCCGCGCGCCGCCGTGGAAGCCGCGATCGCGTCCGCGCGCGGCGCGACGAGCTACTTCACCGACGAGCTGCCGGCCGCCTTCGCCAAGGTCGCCGCGCCGAAGCTCACCGAGGCCTTCGCGCGCACGAACGCCGCCGCGCTCGCGCTCTTTGCCGACTACCGGACCTGGCTGGAGCAGGAGCTCCTGCCGCGCGCCGAAGCCGGGTCCGGCTACGGCGAAGACCTGTACCTGCGGCTGCTGGCGTGCGACGGCGCGCCCGAGGGTCCGGCCGAGCGGCTGATCGAGGAGGCAGACGAGGAGGTCCTGCGCCTCGGGGATGCCCTGGAGGAAGCGGCGGCCGCCGCCGCGCCCGGCAAGCCCGTCGACGCGGCGCTCGCCGAGCTCGCGGCACGCCATCCGGCCGCCGCCGAGCTCGCGAAGGCGGCGGAGACCGGCCTGGAGGAGCTGCGCAAACTCTGCATCGAGAAGGGGCTGGCGACGGTCACCTCGGAAGTCCGCTGCCGCGTGCGTCCGGCGCCGCCCTGGCGCAGGGTCTCCGGGGTCGCCGAGCTGGTCGCGCCCGGCGCGCTCGAGACGCGCGCCCGCGAAGGGTGGTTCGAGCTCGCGGCCCCCGACCCCGGCGCCGGCGACGCGGAGCGCGAGGAAGAGCTCGGACAGCACGACCCCGACTCGCTCCGCCTCGCCCTCGCGCGCGCGGGCTACCCCGGCGCATACCTGTTTCACCTGAGACTGCGCGGCTGCCCGTCGCGCGTCCGCCGCGTGTTCGGCTGTCCGGCTTTCGCCGACGCCTGGGCCGCCTACGCCGCCGCCGGGCTCGCCGACGTGAGCGCACCCGACCCGTCCGCCCGCCTGGCGCGCGCGCTCGACGACCTGCGCGCCGCCTGCCTGGCCGCCGTCGAACTCCGCCTGCACACGCGCGCCATGCCCGCCGAGGAGGCGGTCGAGTTCCTGGTCCGTGACGGCCGGATGCCGCGCGCCCGCGCCCTGCGCGAGGTCGCGGCGATCGCGCACGCGCCGCGCCATGTGCGCGGCCGGCTCGGCCTGCGCCGCCTGCTCGCCCTGCGCGACGAGTACCGCGCCCGTTCCGGCGCCGCCTTCAGCACCCGCCGCTTCAACGACCTCGTCCTCGCCCAGGGCAGCGCCCCGATCACCGCCGTCCGCCGCTTCCTTCTCGGGGACAGCACCCAGTAACGATTTACAGCCGCCGCCGAATCGGCTATCATCCCCGGTTCCGCCCCGTCCTCGATCCCCGTTCCGCCCACGGGAGCCGCTGCGACCATGACCCCACTCTCCCCCACGCCGCCCTCCGCGGCGCCGTGGAAGGTCCTGCTGGTGGACGATTACCCGGAGAACATCGGCGTGCTCGAGAGCTTCCTCGCCGACGAGCCCTACGAAATCCTGAAGGCGACGAACGGCGGCGAGGCCATCGACCTGATCCGCACCCAGGGACCCGACATCGTCCTGCTCGACGTCATGATGCCGATCATGGACGGCTTCCAGGTCTGCCGCGCCGCCAAGCTCGACCCGCGCACCGCGCTCATGCCGATCGTGCTCGTGACCGCCCTCGACTCCATGGAAGACAAGATCAAGGGGATCGACGCCGGCGCCGACGACTTCCTGACCAAGCCGGTCAACCCCCTCGAACTCAAGGCGCGCGTCGCCTCGCTCCTGCGCATCCGCAAACTGGTCACCCAGCTCGACGGCGCCGAAAACGTGATCCGCGCCCTCGCGCGCGCGGTCGAGGCCAAGGACTCCTACACCGAGAAGCACACCGAGCGCGTCTCGAAGTACTCGGTCAAGCTCGGCCGCGCCTCGGGCCTCGCCGGTCAGGACCTCTTGAACCTCGAGCTCGGCGCGCAGATCCACGACATCGGCAAGATCGGCGTCAGCGACGCCGTGCTCAACAAGCCGGGCAAGCTCGAGGACCTCGAGTTCAAGATCATCATGACCCATCCGATGGTGGGGTTCGAGATCTGCCGGCCGCTGGCCACCCTCAGCCGCGTGGTCGCGAGCGTGCGCCACCATCACGAGCGCTACGACGGCAAGGGCTATCCGGACGGGCTCGTGGGCGAGGGCATCCCGCTCGAAGCGCGCATCGTCGCGATCGCCGATGCCTTCGACGCCATGACCTCCGACCGGCCCTACCGCAAGGGGATGCCGGTCGAAACCGCCGTGGACATCCTCTCGAAGGGCGCGGGCACGCAGTGGGACGCCACCCTGGTGACGCGCTTCCTCGATCTCATCAAGGCCGGGGAAATACCGTAACCATGCCCTTCACCCGCCTCACGCCCGACCTCCTCGCACGCTTCCGCGCCCTGGTGGACGAGAAGGGGTCCTTCGTCGCCCGCGAGGACATGGAGAAGTACGCCTCGGACGAGACCGAGGACCTCGTGTTCTGGCCTGAGCTGGTGCTGCGGCCGACGACGGCCGAAGAGGTCGCGGCGATCCTGCGGCTGGCGCATGAGTCCAATGTGCCGGTGACGCCGCGCGGGGCCGGCACCGGGCTCTCGGGCGGGGCGCTGCCGGTCGAGGGCGGCATCTGCCTCTGCCTGGAGCGGATGAACCGCATTCTCGAGATCGACACCGACAACCTGATGGCGGTGGTCGAGCCGGGCGTGATCACCGAGGCCTTCCAGAACGAGGTCGAGAAGCTCGGGCTCTTCTACCCGCCCGATCCGGCGAGCCGCGGGAGCTGCATGCTCGGCGGCAACGTGGCGCACAATTCGGGCGGCCCGCGCGCGGTCAAGTACGGCGTGACCAAGGACTGGGTCTACGGCCTGCAGGCGGTGCTGCCGACCGGCGAGATCATCGAGACCGGCGGGAAGCTGATCAAGAACGTGACCGGGTATAACCTGACCCAGCTCCTGGTCGGGTCCGAGGGCACGCTGGCGGTGGTGACGCGGATCACCGTGAAGCTGACGCCGCTGCCGAAGTATACGCGCCTGCTGCTCGCGCCCTTCGACAGCCCGGAGGCGGCGGCGCGGGCGATCTCCTCGTTTTTTCAGCACAAGATCATCCCGACGGCGCTGGAGTACCTGGAGCGCGCGGCGGTGGAAGCGGCGGAGCGGCGGCTCGGGCGCACGTATCCGGTGCCGCCGTGCGCCGCGCTGACCCTGATCGCGCTCGACGGCAACGACCCGGCGACGCTCGATCGCGACGTCGAGCGCGTGGGCGAGCTCTGTATCGAGGGCGGGGCGGCGGACGTCTTCCTCGCGGACACGCCGGAGAAGCAGCGCGACATCTGGCAGATCCGGCGCTCGACGGGCGAGGCGGTGAAGTCGATTTCGATCTACAAGGAAGAGGACACGGTGGTCCCGCGCGCGCGGCTGCCGGAGCTGGTGCGGCTGATCTGGGCGGTGACGAAGAAGTACGGCATCACGGCGATCAGCTATGGGCATGCGGGCGACGGCAACCTGCACTGCAACATCCTGAAGATGGACATGTCGGACGAGCGCTGGGAGCGCGATCTGCCGGTGGCGATCGCGGAGATCTTCCGCGGCGTGGTCGCGCTCGGCGGCACGATCTCGGGTGAACACGGGGTCGGCTGGGTGCAGCGGCCGTACATCGGGATTGCGAAGTCCGAGGTCGAGCTGGCGCTCCTGCGCCGGATCAAGGCGGCGTTCGACCCGCGGGGAATCCTCAATCCGTCGAAGATCTTCTAGCGGCGGTCGCGACCGGTGACCGGCAGACCGAGCCGGGGCGGACACGGGGGTCCGCCCCTAGGCCCAGCCGCGGCGTTTTGGCCGGGGCGGACGCGGGAGTC
>JACRIP010000544.1 GCA_016220045.1 Planctomycetota bacterium | reverse complement strand
CCGGCCCCGTCCCCTGCCGCCGCTCCCTACCCGGAACCGAGCCGCCCGCTCTCCCCGCTCGCGGCCCAGCTCAACCCCCGCTACACCTTCGACAACTACGTGGTCGGCGCCGAAAACCGCCTCGCGCACGCCGCCGCCCTCGCGGTCGCCGACAACCCGTCCAAGGCCTACAATCCGCTCTTCCTCTACGGCTCGGTCGGCGTCGGCAAGACCCACCTGCTCCAGGCTGTCTGTCACACGCTCTTGCGCCGCAACCCGCGCGCCAACCTCCTCTACCTCTCCTGCGAAGAGTTCGTCAACGAGTTCCTGTCCGCCATCATGAATCCGCGCACCATGGACACCTTCCGCGGCAAGCACCGCGGCGCCGACGTCCTGGTGATCGACGACATCCACTTCCTGACCGCCAAGGAGCAGAGCCAGGAAGAGATCTTCCATACGTTTAATACCCTACACAACGCCCAGCGCCAGATCATTCTGTCGAGCGACCAGGCGCCGCAGGACATCCCGACGCTCCAGGAACGCCTGGTCTCGCGCTTCAAGTGGGGCATGGTCGCCTCCCTCTCCACGCCCGGCCTGGAGACGCGCACCGCCATCCTGCGCAAGAAGGCCGAGGAGATGCGCGCGGAACTGCCGCCCGGCGGCGTCGCCGACGAGGTCCTCGACTTCCTCGCCGGCAGCATTGAGCGCAACGTCCGTGAACTGGTCGGCGCCTTCACCACCATCGCCGGCACCGCCCGCCTCTCGGGCCAACCCCTGACCATCGCCTTCGCCCGCTCCGTCCTCACCGAACGCGGCCACCTGCGGCCCCAGATGGTCGACGTGCGGCGCATCCAGGAGGAGGTCGCGCGTTACTACGGGATCAAACCGACCGACCTGACCTCCAGCAAGCGCGGCAAGGCCAACATCGCGGAAGCGCGCCACCTCGCCATCTACCTCGCGCGCACGCTCACCCGCATGTCCCAGTCCGAGGTCGGCGACCTCTTCAACCGCGACCATTCGACGGTCTTGAACAGCGAACAGGTGATCGCCCGCAAGCTCACCGAAGACGCGGATTTTTCCAGCACCTTGAAGATGCTCGAAAGCCGCATTCTGAAGCCCGCATAGAGGTGTTCATGAGGCGCGCACAGCTCCCCGGCTCCCGGTGGAGATCCGGTGGAGATTTCCACCGAACGCCGCCGTTGTCCACCGCGCCGCGCGCCGGGTGCGCGCCGACGCCGCTTGTCCACCACCTTCTCCACGGCTTCTGCACCGCGTGTCCACCGGTCAAGAAACCCGGCCAATATACGTAACTCCTTCGTTCACCTTGGCTTGCCGTAGCCGACGGAAATCTCCCGGTATTTCGACAGGACCGATGAAGAGGATGATGAAGTAGATCTTCACGTTCTCTTTCTTCTTCCCGGAGGGATCGCATGAAATTCCGCTGCAACCGTCAGAACCTGGCCGACGCCTTCGCCACGGCCGCGCTCGCCATCCCCTCGCGCACCACCTTGCCGATCCTGTCGAACGTCCTCGTCCAGGCGCAGGGCAAGGAGCTGCACGTCATCGCGCAGGACGGCGAGATGGGCATCCGCTTCACGGTGACGACGGCGGAAGTCCTCGAGCCGGGCGCGGTGGTCCTGCCCGCGGGCAAGGTCTCCGCGATCCTGCGCGAAGGTCAGGATGAGACCCTAACGGTCGAGACCGACGGCAACCTCACCAATCTGGTCGGCGTGAGCAGCCAGTTCAAGGTCGTCGGCGCCGACCCCGCCGACTATCCGGGCGTGCCCGAGTTCGACTCGAAGGGCGCGATCGAGGTGCCGGGCGCCGACCTCCATCGCATGGTGAAGATGGTCGCTTTCGCGGTCGCGCACGAGGTCACGCGCTACGCCCTCAACGGCATCCTCTTCAACCTCAAGGGCACCGATTTCCGGCTGGTCGCGAGCGACGGCAAGCGCCTGGCCCAGGTCCGGCGCAAGAACGCCAAGGCGCCCAAGGCGGAGGTCCGGGTGATCATTCCGGTGAAGGCCCTGACCCTGCTCGAGCGCGTGATCGGCAAGGAAGACGCCGACGTCGCGATGAACCTGCACGAGAACCAGGTGCGCTTCCGCACCTCCCACGCGCTGGTCTTCTCGCGGCTGGTCGAGGGCGCCTTCCCCGACTACGAGGCGGTGATTCCCGAGGACTGCGACAAGAAACTGACCCTCAAGACCGCCGACCTGCTCTCGGCGCTGCGCCAGGCCGACGTGCTGGCGAGCGAAAAGGCCAAGGCTACGAAGTTCACCCTACGCGACAACAAGCTCTCCTTCCTGACGCGGAGCGCGGAGCACGGCGAGAGCCGGGTGGAGATGACGGTCGAGTACGGCGGCGCGCCCTTCGAGTGCGTCTTCAATCCCGAGTACTTCATCGCCTGCCTCCAGGTGATCGAGGAGGAGCAGATCTCGCTCGAGCTGAAGGACAAGGCCTCGCCGGGCGTGATCCGGCTGGGGAGGGAGTACCTCAGCCTGATCATGCCGCTGACCGTCGAGGTGTAGGCCCGTTCGTAGTACCGGGCTTCAGCCCGGGTTTGTTGCCGGCCTTCAGGCCGGCTGCCCTCGAGGCCCGCAAGACCGCCCGGGGACCCTGCGGTCCGTTTCCGCGCAGCCGTCCGCGCCGGCGCCGCAGGGCCGATCAGCACGGAGCATCGGTACCGGTTATGCCCTACTACCCACAATCCCGACCCGGCCCGGGCGCCGCGGCGGGCTCTCCCGCCGGCGGGCCGGCGCGCATGGGCGACCTGATCGAGGCGCTCTTCCGCGATCCGGCGCTGGCGGGCTACATGCGGCTGCGCGAAGTGCGCGACCGCTGGATCGAGATCGCCGGGCCGCGGCTGGCCGCGCATAGTCGGGTGATGACCCTGGACCGCGGCGTGCTCCGGATCGAGGTCGATTCCGCGCCCCTGCTCTCGGAGCTGGCGGGATTCGGCCGTGCCGACCTGTTGCGGCGCTTGCAGGAGGCGCTGCCCAAGAAGCCGATCCGCGAGCTCAAGTTTCTCGCCGGGAGCTGGCGCGCCGGCGGCGGCGATGCCCCCGGGCGACCCGACGCCGGACGCTGACCCGGCGCCCGAACGAACGACCCCTACCCGACGCGATCGCGCCGCGCGCGCGCGCCGCGGACGTTGAACGGAGAACCCAGCCCATGGCAGACGGACAGTCGACGGACAAACGGCGCAAGGGCGCAGGCACAGGCACGGCGGTGGGCACGAACAGCGCGGCGACGGCAGCGCCGGCGCCGCCCGCGACCGCGGCCCCGGACGGACGTGCGGTGCTCGAAGGCATCGCGGCCCGCGAGGCGGAGGCGGTCGCCGCCGCGG
>JACRIP010000081.1 GCA_016220045.1 Planctomycetota bacterium | reverse complement strand
GGCCTGCGCCACAAGGGTTCCGAGCACTTCGAGGACGGTCAGCAAGGTCTCCGGCAATTGTGGTGCAGGCCATACCGCCAGCCCCGAAGGGCCACCGATCGCCGCCCCTCGCGTCAGCCTCTACGGGCGAAACCCTACGCCGAGTAATTCGGCGATTCCTTGGTGATCTGGATGTCGTGCGGGTGGCTCTCCCGCAGGCTCGACTCGCTGACGCGCAGGAACCGGCCCTTCGCGCGCAACTCGTCGATCGTCCGGCTGCCCGTGTACCCCATGCCGGCGCGCAGCCCGCCCACGAACTGGTACACGAACTCCGAAAGCGGACCCTTGCTCGGCACCCGCCCCTCGACCCCCTCCGGCACCAGCTTCTCGCGCTCCGCCACGCCCGCCTGACCGTAGCGGTCCTTCGAACCCTGAATCATCGCGCCCAGCGAGCCCATGCCGCGGTAGACCTTGTAGGAGCGCCCCTGGTAGATCACCGTCTCCCCCGGGGACTCGCTGACGCCCGCCAGCAGCCCGCCGAGCATGACGCACGACGCGCCCGCCGCCAACGCCTTCACCATGTCCCCGGAATACCGGATGCCGCCGTCCGCGATGATCGGCACCGCCCCGTTCGCCCCCCCTGCCCCGCCCGCGACCGCCGCCGCCGCCCGCGCCCACTCCGGCACCGCCGTGATCTGCGGCACCCCGACTCCGGCAATCACCCGAGTCGTGCAGATCGAGCCCGGCCCGATCCCCACCTTCACCGCGTCCGCCCCCGCCTCGATCAGCTCGCGCGTCGCCTCCGCGGTCGCCACGTTCCCCGCCACGACCTCGACCGCGCCGCGCCGCTTCAGCTCCCGCACCGTCTCCAGCACGTTCGCCGAGTGCCCGTGTGCCGTGTCCACCACGATCAGGTCGACCCCCGCCGCCACCAGCTTCTCCGCGCGCTCGAACTCGCGCACGCCGATCGCCGCGCCCACGCGCAGCCGCCCCGACGCGTCACGGCAGGCACGCGGGAACTGCGCCATCTTGTTGATGTCCTTGATGGTGATCAGCCCGCAGAGCACGCCCGCCTTGTTCACCAGCGGCAGCTTCTCGACCTTCGCCTGGTGCAGAATCTCCGCCGCCGCGCCCAGCTCGGTCCCGGGCGCCGCCGTCACCAGCTTCTCCCGGGTCATCACCTCGCCGATCTTGCGGTCGTTCGATTTCTGGAAGGACAGGTCGCGGCTGGTCAGGATGCCCACCAGCTTCTTCCCCTCGCCCACGATCGGAATCCCCGAGATCCGGTGCTCTTCCATGAGCTGCTTGGCCGTGCCGATGCTCTCGGTCGGCGGCAGGCAGACCGGGTCCGCGATGATGCCGTTCGCCGAGCGCTTCACGACCATGACCTCGGCGGCCTGGTCGGTCACCGACAGGTTCTTGTGGATGATGCCGAGCCCGCCCTCCTGCGCCAGCGCGATCGCCAGCCGCGATTCGGTTACGGTGTCCATCGCCGCCGACAGGATCGGAATGTTGAGCTCGATCCCGCCGCGCGTCAGCCGGGTTCGGGTATCTACCTGGGTCGGGACCACCTCCGACCGCGCCGGCACCAGGAGCACGTCGTCGAAGGTGATCGCCTCGCCGGCGAATTTCGGGTCGGTCGACATCCTCGCCTCCGGAACTAGCTCCACCACTTGTCTTCCTTCGCCCGCTCATTGATCTGGATGCGCTCCAGGTCGCCGCGCCCCAGCCACTGGCCGCACTTCTTCGGCCCCGCGCACTTGTCGATCACGATCGCCGGGATGTCCTCGTAGTGCGTGCGCGCCATCAGCACGCTGCAGAAGGGGCAGTGGCGCTCCCCCGGCAGCGCCGCGTCGGTCATTTTCCACTCGCGCAGGATCTTGACCTTCACGATCTCCTTGGGATCGAAGCGCTTGTACTTGACCATCTTCAGGAAGGCCAGCTCCTTGTCGCCGATCCAGGTCCCTTCGCAGAACTTGCAGCGGTAGACGGTGCAGCCTTCGTTCTTCGCCATCGAGAGTTCCGCGTCGTCGCACGCGGGGCATTTGGGCTTCGGCTTTTTGGCGGGGAGTTCCATCCGGTTCGGGGCTCCAAGTGCTGGGGGCTCGGTTCAGGGAAAATCCGTAGGCGCCAGGCGGCCGGCGAGCAGGTCGGGCAGCGCGGCGCGCAGGGCCGCGAGCGCGCGTCCGCGATGGCTGATGCGGTTCTTCGCGGCGGCGTCCAGTTCCGCCATGGTGCGTCCGGCCGCGTCGGACACGAGGAAGAGCGGGTCGTAGCCGAACCCGCCGGCGCCGCGCGCGGCGTGCGCGATCGCGCCCGGGCATTCGCCGCGGAAACGCCAGGCGGCGCCGTCCGGCCGGGCGAGCGCGAGCACGCAGACGAAGCGCGCGGCGCGGCGCGCCTCCGGGACGGCGGCCAGGTCGGCGAGCAGCCGCGCGTTGTTCGCCGCGTGGTCGCCCTGGACCCCGGCGTAGCGCGCCGACAGCACGCCGGGGCGGCCGTCGAGCGCGTCGACCTCGAGGCCCGAGTCGTCGGCCAGGGCCCACAGTCCGGTCGCGCGCGCCGCCGAGCGCGCCTTGAGCAGCGCGTTGCCGGCAAAGTCCGGCGCCGTCTCCTCCACATCGGGCGCGCCCGGATGGTCGGCCACGCAGGAGAGCGCGACCGGCAGCCCCGCGAGCAGGGCGCCCAGTTCGTCGAGCTTGTGGCGATTGCGGGTGGCGACCACCCAGCGTCGCGCCTCCGCGCCCATGGCCTACAGGATCTTCCGGATACGTTCGACCGCCGCCGTGATGCGCTCTTCGGGCGAGGTCAGGGAGACGCGGAAAAAGCCCTCGCCGGGCGCGCCGAAGCCGTTTCCGGGCGTCACGACCACGTGGGCCTCCTCGAGCAGACGGGTGCAGAAGGCCAGCGAGGTGGAGCCCTTCGGGACCGGGGTCCACACGTAGAAGGTGGCGCGCGGCGGCGTGACGTCGAGTCCGGCTTTCGCGAGGCCGGCGCAGAAGAGGTCGCGCCGGCGGCGGAAGACGGTGCGGATGCGCTCGATTTCGGCGTCGCCGTGCTCGAGGGCGGCGGTGGCGGCGCGCTGGATCGCCATGAAGACGCCGGAGTCGAGGTTGGACTTGAGGTCGCCGAGGGCGGCGACGACGTCCGGGTGGCCGGCGACCCAGCCCACGCGCCAGCCGCACATGGAGTAGGTCTTGGAGAGGGAGTGGAACTCGACCCCGACCTCCTTGGCGCCGGGCAGGGAGAGGAACTGGACCGAGGGCTCCTCGTACCACATTTCGGAGTAGGCGGCGTCGTGGCAGATCAGGAGGTGGTGGCGACGGGCGAACTCGATGGCGGCGGCGTAGAACTCGCGGGTGGCGACGGCGCCGGTGGGGTTGTTCGGGTAGTTGAGCCAGAGGACCTTGGCCAGCTTGAGGACCTGGGGGTCGATGGCCTCGAGGTCGGGGAGGAAGCCGCGCTCGCGGCGCAGCGGGAGCAGATAGGGAATTCCCCCGGCGAAGAGGGTGCCGGAGCGCATCGGGGGATACCCTGGGTCGGGGATGAGGACGGCGTCGCCGGGGTTGACCATGGCGAGGGGGAGGTGGGCGATGCCCTCCTTGGAGCCGATGAGCGGGTAGATTTCGGTGGCGGGGTCGATGCCGGGCGCGCCGCGGCGGGCGTACCAGCGGGCGATGGCGGTGCGGAACTCCTCGGCGCCGTTGTCGAGGGGGTACTTGTTGATGGCGGGTTCGGTGAGGGCGGCGGAGAGGGCGGCGGCGATGAAGGAGGGCGTGGGCAGGTCGGGGTCGCCGACGCCGAGGCTGATGACGTCCTTGCCCTGGCGAATGAGTTCGCGCTTCTTGCGATCGGTCTCGAGGAAGAGGTAGGGGGGGAGCAGTTTGAGTCGTGCGGCGCGCTCGAAGGGCATGGACGGCCTCCTCGCAGAAAGGTAGCGGGGGCGGGGATTATAGCCGGGGAGTGGGGGGGAGCAAAGGAAAAGGGGGGAGGAGGGGGCGCGTCACCGCAACTGGCTCATGACCGCCGAAGAGACGGCCGTGCCGAGGGCGATGAGCAGCAGGAGGAAGGGCACGCGCGCATAGCGGCTCGCGCGCCAGGAAACGCCTGAGTCCGGCAGGTCCAGGCAGACGCGCGCGTAGCTGGGATGGAAGATGCGCGCGACCCGGGGACGGAGGAGTCCGAAGAGGAGGAGTGCGACCGTCACGAGGCCAAGCACGAAGTCCAGGATCACATTCATCGAAAAGAAGAAGCCGAGTTCTTTGGCGATGGCGTCGTAGCCCGCGAGGAGTAAGGGTTCCAGCACAAACAGGAGCGCACGACCGAGGAGGGCGAGGCACACGATGGCGGTCCAGCGCGCCCAGCCTTGCAGCCGCTTCAACTCGGCGCCGGAGCGCAGGAGGACGAGGCCGAGCAGCAGGGGGGTGAAGACGAGGAACGCGATGTCCGGTAGGCTCGGGGAGTCGTAGCCGCGCCCATACTGCAACCGAAGAGCATCCCGCGCACGCATCCACAGGAGCAGGTCCAGACCAAACGTGCCGAGCATCGCGAGCCCGCCCAGGCCCTGGCACCACACCCCGATCGCCCGGACATCCGCCTCCGCCGCCAGGTCGCGGATGGGAATCGTGGCCGACGCTACCGGCTCGGTCCCCGGCTCATCGGGCGGCGGCTCGATCAGGCCCCCGTCCGAGGGTCC
>JACRIP010000542.1 GCA_016220045.1 Planctomycetota bacterium | reverse complement strand
TCGTCGCCGGCCGCCAGGCGATCAAAGCCCGCGAAGAGCGCACCGCGCTCGTCCTCCGGGAGGTCCTTCGGGTCCATCGCGGTACCATCCACAGCGGTGCGAGCGCGGCCGGCCGAGGCCTACCGCGGCTGCTCGCGCACGTCAGTAGACTCCTCCTCGACCGGACGGGGAGCGGTCGGGGATCTACCCGGCCCCGCGGCGGGCGGCGCATCGGGCGCGGCGGCGGGCGCGCGGCCGGGCGGCGCGAACGGGTCGGCCGGCGGAACCAGGTTGCGATTGGGCAACGTGCCGGAGCCGAACTCGTCCTTGTGCCGCGCCCACCAGCCGCTCCAGGCGGCCGCATCGTTGCCCTCGCGCTGGCCCGTAATCTGCTCGAGGGCGTACAGCGCGACCTTCCGCACCTGGGATTCCGGATCGGACAGCAGCCCGATCAGGGGTTCTACCGAGCGCGAGTCGCGGATCGCCGCCAGCGCGATGGCGGAATTCAGGCGGACCAGGAAATACTCGTCCTTCAGCGTCTTCTCAAGGATGGCAGGGACCGCATCCCGAGACGCGGTCACGGCGAGCGCGCGCACCGCCTCGTTGCGCACCGTAAAGCTCGGGTCCTCCAGGCGCGCGATCAGCGCCGGAACCGCTTCCCGGCCCTCTCCCTGCCGCAGGATGCGCGAGAGCGCGAAAGCCGCCGAGCCGCGCACGTCGGGGTTCGGGTCCGAGAGGACGCGGATCAACGGTTCGATCGGGGTCTCCCGGTGGGCGATCAGGGCGAGGCTGACGGCGGCGTTCGAGCGCACGCCGTAGCTCGAGTCGTTGAGCGCCTGCAGCAACGGCGGGATCGAGCCGGCGTCGCCGCCGAAGCCCAGGGCGGCGGCGGACACGACCCGCGCTTCGATCTGGAAGCCCGCCAGGTTGGCTTCCAGGAGCGTGCGCTGCCTCCGCACCTTCTCGCGCAGGACAGATTCGACGCTCTTGCGCTCCTCGTCGGCGGCGCGATTGTACGCGTCGTTCCACTTCTTCAGGAGCTGGTCGAACTCGGCGAGAATCTCGAGATCGGTCGACATGGCGCCGCCCGCCCCCGGGCCCGCCGTCGCCCCGCCGGCATCCGCCACGGCCGGCTGCAGGTTGTCGCGGGAGGGCGCCGGCTCCGGGGCCTGACGCCGGCGCGACTCCGCGGCGGGACGGGGATCCGCCGGAGCGGGCGGCGACTCCGCGGGCGGTGCGTTGCGCGCGGTCGTCCCCGGCGGCAGCGGACTGGTCGTGCTCTTGCATCCGGCGATCGCCGGAGCAGCTACGCAAACGGCGGCGAACGCCAGGGCGAACAGGTCGCAACGCATATCACTAGCTCCGGTGGATCGAAGTCCAAGGTCGGACGAGTCCAAAGTCCCACGAGTCCAAGGTCCAAGTCGGGCGCGTGCACGAAACCCGACCAGCAAGGGGGCAGGGATCAGGGCAGGAGTCAGGGTGAGGGCCGGCGTCCTGTCCGCGCGTTCAGCAGACCCAAACTCCTAAACGCCCAAACGCCTAAACCTCGCCGGCCAAGGTCTGTCCCTCGACGGGATCATGATCCGGCATCGAGAATTTGTCCGGTAGGTCTCCCCAGCTTCCGTCCCAGCGCCGCCGCGACCTCGGGGGGCACGAAGCGCGACACGTCGGCGCCCAGAGCGGCGGCCTCCTTCACCAGGCGCGAACTGATGAACGCCAGATCGTCGCTGGTCATCACGAAGAACGTCTCGACCCCCGGCGAGAGGGCACGGTTGGTCAGCGCCATCTGGAACTCGGCCTCGAAGTCCGACAGCGTACGGATGCCGCGCAGGAGCAGCGTGAAGCCGGTGCGCTTCAGGTAGTTGACCGCCAGCCCCTCGAACGCGTCCACGCGGACGTTCGGCAGGCCGTGCGTGATCGCCGTCAGGAGGTCCAGCCGCTCCTGCTTGGTGAACAGGCTCGTCTTCTGCGAGTTGTCCGCCACCGCCACGACCAGCTCCTCCAGCGCCGCGCTCCCGCGCCGGATCACGTCGAGGTGCCCGAGCGTGGGCGGATCGAACGAGCCCGCATACACCGCGCGCGTCATGCTAAGCCCGTCCCACCGAGCGATAGGTGAATCCGAGCTTGCGCATCGTCGCCGGGTCGAGCAGGTTGCGCCCGTCGATCAGCGTCGGGTGCGCCATCACTCCCTTGATGCGCGCGAAGTCGAGCGTCTTGAACTCCTGCCACTCGGTGACGAGCGCCAGGGCGTCCGCGCCGGTCGCCGCCTCGTAGGGGTCCTTGCAGAAGGTCACGCCCTCCAGGATGCGCGCGGCCTTCTCGGACCCCTTGGGATCGTAGGCCCGGATGCGCGCGCCGCGTTCCAGCAGCTTCTTGGCCACCTCGATCGCCGGCGATTCGCGCACGTCGTCGGTGTTCGGCTTGAAGGACAGGCCGAGGAGCCCGATCGTCTTGTCCTTGATCACCCAGAGCTCCTTCTCGACCTTCTTCACGAAGCGCTCGCGCTGATCCAGGTTGATGCGCTGGACCTCGCGCAGCAACCCGAAGTCGTAGCCCATCTCCTGTGAAATATGGATGAGCGCCTCGACGTCCTTGGGGAAACAGTAGCCGCCGTAGCCGATGCCCGCATTGAGGAAGGAGCGCACGATGCGGCTGTCCATCCCCATCCCGTCCGCCACCTGCTCGACGTCGGCGCCCGACGCCTCGCACACCGCCGCGATCGCGTTGATGTACGAGATCTTCATCGCCAGGTAGGCGTTCGACGCGTGCTTGATCAGCTCGGCGCTGTGAATGTCGGTCACCACGATCTTCGCGTTGAAGGGCGCGTACGCCTTGCGCAAGAGTTCCTCGGCGCGACCGGACTCGACGCCGATCACCACGCGCTCCGGATGCAGCGTATCGGCGATCGCCGAGCCCTCGCGCAGGAATTCGGGGTTCGAGGCCACGTCGAAGGGCACGTCCTTCTTGACGTACTTGCCGATCAGCATCTTGACGTTGCGGCCGGTCTGGACCGGCACCGTGCTCTTCTCGACGACGACGCGGTACTCTTCGAGGTTGGCCGCGATGTCGCGCGAGACCTTGTCGATGTAGCTCATGTCGGCGCGACCGCCGGCGAGCGCCGGCGTGCCCACGCAGATGAAGATGATCTCGCCGTCCCGGACCGCGTCCTTGATGTCGGTGGAGAAGCGCAGGCGCCCGGCGTCGACGTGGCGCAGCACCAGCTCCTCGAGCCCCGGCTCGTAGATCGGCATGCGCCGCGACCGCAGGAGGTCGATCTTGCGGGCGTCGCTGTCCACGCAGACGACCTGGTGGCCGTATTCCGCGAAGCAGCCGCCGGTGACCAGTCCCACGTGGCCCGTGCCGATGATGCTCAGTTTCATTCGCGGCGCTCTCTCGAAAGCGGTATACAGTTTAAACCCTAGCGATCATAGCCGACCGAGCGCATGATGCGGCCGCGCTTGCGGCTCGGGACCAGCGGCGTCACGGCGAACCCGGCGGTGACGTCGCCGGTGCCGCGGTCGATGTGCAGGAAGAGTTCCGCCAGGAAGTCATGCACGTCCCGGCGGAAGGAGACGCTGTGCTGGGTGAACTGGTTGACCTGGAAGTCGAAGGACTCGGTGGCGCTGACCGACCACTTTTCCGAGGCCTGCCAGTCGACGGTCGCGCTGACCGCGCGCGTGACGCCGCGCAGGTAGTGGCTCGAGAGGTTGACCGAGATCCACGGCGCGGGCGTCGCCGTCACGCCGCTCACCCACGACTCGGTCTTTCCGTTCTGCGGGTTCCACTCGACCTCGGTCGCGATGGAAAAGGGGAGGTCCGGGGTGAAGGCGGCGTCCCAGAACAGGTTCGACCATTCGAGCTGGTCGAAGTCGGCCTTGGCGTCGGGCGCGTGGGTGATCCAGTTCATCGGGTAGAGGTAGTTCTGCGGCCGCGGGGCGGCGGTGTCGCGCCCGGGGTCGGGGTAATACTCGATCTCGAACCCGGTGCTCAGGAACTCGTGGGAGACCTCGACCGGCTTGCCGTCCGGGCCGGGCCGGGTGCGCCGCGTCGACAACCGGTGGCGCCACTCGAGCGCAACCTCGGCGAAGTTGTCGGGCTCGTCGACGGCGTCGTAGATGCGCAGGTCGGTGAAGTGTTCGGTGGCGGCGAAATTCACGGTGGGCCGGGCGTCGAAGGACATGATGTGGCGCAGGCCGTGGAGGCCGAGGGCGGAGGAATCGAGGTCGAAGGCGCGGTGGGCCTGGGCGAAGAGGCGGACGCCGGCGGACCCCAGGAAGCGGCTGACCGCGGCGTCGCCGGCCGCGTTCTCGTCGACGCTGGTGAAGCGGCCGCCCGCGAACGGGTAGATCGAAACCGGGCCGGCGGCGAGCGGGTAGGACAGCTCGTGGTAGGTGTCGAACCGTACGTCTTCGAGCAGATCGGAGCCGCTGCGCTCGTCCGGGTTGTAGCGGACGTAGGAAAGCTCGTCGAGGGTCGTGTAGTAGAGCCGGTCTTCCAGGAGCGGCTGGGCGATCCAGCGGGCGCCGAGGCGCGGCAGGTACTCCACCTGGGTCTGCCAGTCGTTCAGCTTTGCCTTGGCCTCCAGGGTCGCGCCGAAATTGCCGTCCAGCCAGCGCAGGTAGGCGTAGGTCTCCTGCTCCTTGCCCTCCTGGAACTCCCGTTTGAAGTACTCGGGCAGGAAGAAGCGGTCGGTGATGTAGGAGATCTCGGTGTCGAGGCGCAGCTTGTCGGAGAGCGCGTAGCGGTTGAAGAGGCGCATGCGCGCGCGGTCCTTCTGCTCCATCGGGAGGAACTGGCGGTCGAACGGACGGTCGGGGTCGGGTCCGTTGTCGTTGATGTAATAGGAGGTGATGAAGCCGTCGTTCTTGCCGACCTGGTACTGCAGGTCCGCGCCGAGCCCGATGCCGCGCTTCTCCATCCAGTCCAGGCTGACGAGGATGTCGCCCCATTTCTTGGACTTGTAGTCGCCGTCGGACTCCTTGACGTAATTCCCTTCGGCGTCGCGGACGCGGCGGCGCAGCTCGATGCCCCAATCGCTGCGGATGGTATGGCCGAACTGCGAGGATTGGGAGAAGCCGACCGAACGGAGCGGGTAGCTCTGCCCGACCTTGAACCAGTAGTAGGGGAAATACAGGAGCGGGAAGCCGGAGGTCTGGGGGATGAGGTGGGTGAAGGTGGCCCGGCCGCCGCCCGCGTCGTCGCGCTTGAAGTCGATCCGCTTGACCTGGAGGGAGAGGTGCGGGTCGCCGTAGTCGCACTGGGAGATTTCGGCGTCGTCGGCGACGAAGCGCTGGGCGTCGAGCTGGCGGACCTTCTCGGCGCGGATGACGACCGTGGCGCCCTTCTTTTCGGAGGTCTGGCGCACGACGGTGTCGAGCGACATGCCGGTGTGTTCGCGGAAGTTGAGGTAGACCTGGTTGCACTCGACCTGTTCGCCGTTCTCGCGCACGAGGCGGACGTTGCCCTCGGCGTAGATCTCCTCGAAGAGGACCTTCTCGGCGGCGCCGGCGTCGGGGGCGGAGGCGGGGCCGGGGGCGCCGACCGGGAGGGGACCGCCGTTGGTGGAGGTGTCGCGCGACCAGCCGACCATGCTCTCGGCGCGCAGGTAGGTGCCGGCCTGGAAGAGTTCGACGTTCCCGAGCAGGACGGTGACGCGCTGCTCCGCGTGCTTCCAGGATTGGATCTTCTGGTAGGTGATGCGGGACTCTTTTCCCTTCACCGCGGGACCGGATTTCTCGGGGGGGAGGTCGGCGGGCGGCGCCGCGGGGGCGGGTTCCTGCGCATGGCGGTGGGCCGCGCCGGGCAAGCCCTCCGCGCCGCCGGTCGGCGCGGACTGGTCCGGCTCCGGCGGGGGAGTCTGGGCGCGGAGCCCCGGCGCGCCGAACAGGCAGGCGGCGGCCCGGAAGAGGGCGCGGGCGCCCGGAAACCTCATGCGACAAAACCTCGCGCGGCAACGTCCGAGAAAGACTGCGGATTATAGCAGCCGCGGGACGGGTGTCAACGACGGCGCGCGCGCCGGGAGGAGGCCGGCCTCAGCGTTCGTCCGGCAGGACCTCGAGGAGGCGGCCCAGAGGCGCCGGCTGGCCGAGCAGGTCGCGGTCGGGGCGGCGCAAGGTGGCGGTGAGTTCGACGCGCCAGAGCCACATGCCCGCGCGGCGGGCGGCTTCCAGCGGATCGCGCAGGGACAGATTGCGGAAATTGATCTTGCGCGCCTGGCCGGGCGGCAGCGGGGCCGGGCGATGCAGGTAGGGGGCGGGCCCGGCGATCCAGCCGGCGCGTTCGCGGCTCGCCGCCAGGTCGATCAGCCCGGCGAATTCGCCGGCCGGATAGCGAACCACCGGGCCGATCATGTAGCGGAGCGAGAGCGCCAGTTCCGTGCCGCCGACCGCGGACGCTTCCCCGTTGGTCACGTAGACGGCGACGTCGAAGAGCGCGGGGTGGAAGCCCGCCGCGTCCTCGTCCCATACATCGAATACCTGATAGACGGGCGCGGCGTCGCGCGGCGTGCCGGGGCCGGCGGGGCGTTCGTGCTCCGGGGCGAGGCAGGAGAACTCCAGGCGGTCGATGCGCAGGAGGGGGGCGGGCGGAACGGGCGCGGGATCGGCCGCGGCGACGGCGGCCAGGAGGAGGAGGAGCGCCGCCGGGAGGAGAGCCGGCGTCTGAAGGGGGGCGGCAGGCATCGGGCATTGTCCTGGAGAGCGGCGGCGGGGCGTGGAAGATGCATGGCGATTCTAGCGTGGCGCACCGGCCCCGGCAAGCCCGGCCTTTTCATTGACTCCGCTCCGGGTGACCGCTAGAATCTGGCCCTTTCCCGGACCATCGATTCTGCCGCGCGGCGATCCTGCCGGCGCGGCGCGGCCCTGATCGGGTGCGGCATGGCCGCCAGAAGGAGATCCTGGCATGTGGGCACGTCTCAAGCGCATGTTCCGCTCCATCCTCGGCGCGTTCATCGAGATGGGCGAGGACCCCAAGATGATCCTCGAACAGAATGTCCGCGACATGCAGGACAAGGTCCCGGAGATCAATAGCGGTCTCGCCAAGGCCCGCGCCGGCATCATCCGCCTCGAGGAGGAGGCCTCGGACTACGAAAAGCAGATCCGCAGCATGACCGCCAAGGTCCGAGCCTGCCTGGCCAGCGGCGAAGAGAAGCTCGCCGCGGACTTCGCCGTCCGCCTCAAGCGCGTGCAGGAGGCGCTGTCGCGCAACCAGGAGCAGTTGAAGGGCGCGCGGGCCGGCTACGATTCGCTGGTCAAGCTCAAAGAAAAGTACATGTCCGAGATGAAGCGCAAGACCGACGAGGCGATGCAGGCGATCCGCGAAGCGGACTCGGCTAAGTGGAAGACCGAGCTGGCCGGCGTGTTCGAGAGCTTTGAGGTCGCGGGCGTGGACACGACGCACGACGAGATGATTTCCAAGCTGAAGGCGAAGGGCGCCGAGGCGGCGGGCAAGCTCGCGATGGCGGGCGAGACCGTGAACATGAAGGAGATCGACCTCGAAGAGCGCGCGCGGGAAATGGAAGGCAAGGAGCTGCTCCAGCAGTTCAAGCTGGAGATGGGGCTCGCGACGCCGTCCGCCGCCGCGGCCGCGGCCCCGCCGGCCAAGGAAGGCGAGAAAACCATCGGCCCGGCCGAGCGCGAGCGCGCGGGCTAGGCGGCTTCGCGCCCGCCGTTCGAGCGCTGGGAGGCGCACGTGGCTGAGAACGACGTCCCGAACAAGGAATTCTACCGCCGCGCCTTCTGGAGCGGCCCGAATCTCGCCATGCTGGCCGGCCTCACCGTGGCGTCCGCGCTCTTCGCGCCGGGCTTCCTCTTCGTCGCCGCCGGCTGGGAGCTCGCGTGGATGTGGCTGGTGCCGAATCACCCGCGCTGGCAGCGGCGCGTGCGCGCCGAGTACCTGCGCGTGCGCGACGTGAAGGACCAGGAAGAGCTGGACGGCATGCTCCGGCGTCTCCCCGATTACGAACGCAACAAGTACCGCGAGCTGGAGTCGGTCACCCAGCGCATCGAGCGCATGGTCGAGGACGCACCCGAGTCGGCGCGCTCGACCATGGAGGCGGGAGTCACGCGCCTGCGCGACCTGCTCAAGACCTACATCCGCATGCAGACCTCCCGCGCCCGCATCCGGGAATTCGTCAAAGGCTCCGAGATCGACGACATTCAGCGGCAGATCCGCAAGCTGGAGCAGGAGCTGAGCGACCCTGCGATGGCCGACGCCCTGCGCCGCGTCAAGGGTTCCAACCTCGACGTCCTCAACCAGCGCCTCGCCCGCGCGCTCAAGGCCCACGAAAACGAGCGCGTGCTCGAGGCCAACCAGCAGACGATCGAGAACACGCTCAAGCTCATCCGCGACAACCT
This sequence comes from Planctomycetota bacterium, assembly GCA_016220045.1. GTDB lineage: Bacteria > Planctomycetota > MHYJ01 > WSZJ01 > JACPWG01 > JACRIP01. Next base: position 2,282 of record JACRIP010000542.1, on the reverse strand, counting down.
GGTCTCCATGGACAACCCGGCCGGCGTCTCCCACCAGATCAATTCCGTCGTCGCCGAAATGCAGTTGAACGAGCAGTTCATGTCCGAGATGGACTCCTTCCTCGGACGCGACGCCGCCGTCGCCGGACTCGAACACCTGCCGCCGCCGCGGGCGCGCGCCTAACGGGGTTTGGGCGTTTGGAGGTTTGGCGGTTTGGAGACTCTGGGTTCAGGCGCCATCATCCCGAGTTACCACCACGCCTGAGATTGCGGTGCCAAACGTGCGGCCCGTCCCCGCTGGCTTGCGCCGCACACTGGGCCCCAAACCCCTAAACCCCTAAACCCCTAAACCTCCAAACCTCCAAACCTTCTGCCGCTCCCCCCTCAATATCCGAACTTCCGCTTCTGGTTGGGAATCCGATGAGCGATCCGATCGAACGATTGCCGGCCTGGGCGCAGACCCTCGCCGAAAAGTACCGGGGCGGGACTTCGGTCCAGTTCCTGATCTCGGGCAATATCCACGACCTCGTGCCGCTGCGCGACGCCGCCGGCAACGCTTCCTTCGTGCCGCTGCGCGACTTCCTCGCCCAGGCGATCTTCCCCCAGCGCGACGCCGTCTTCTACTACGATCTCTCCGCCGGGATCAACGCCTCCCAGCCGAAGATGATGGAGGACCTGCTCCAGGTCGCATCTGCGGTGGATACCGTAACCGGGACCCGCTACGCCCAGGGCCTGCCGCGCGAGGCCTCGCGCGCCCTCCCGCTGCTCGAACGCTACATCCGCACCCGGACGATGAACCCCAGCGCGCGCAAGAAGATCGCCATCGTCCTCGAATACGCCGAGATGATCTGCCCGGCCGGCCAGCTCAGCTACCAGTCCGCGGAGGACAGCTCCAACCTCATCACCCTCCTCAAATGGGCGCGCGACCCGCTCTTCCTGGCGAACGACGTCACCATCTGCCTGGTCTGCCAGAACCTGGTCGAACTCCACCCAATGGTGGTGAACAACCCCTACACGTCGAAGCTCGAGATCGCGCTGCCGGACTCGACCGAGCGGTTGGAGTTCATCAATTCGCTCTCGCAGGGCAAGGACTACGTCGAGCTGGCCGACCTGGCGCCCGAGGTGCTCGCCGACCTGACCGCCGGGCTCTCGCGCGTGAATACGCTGCATCTCGTCAAGGAGGCGCTGAACAACAAGAAGCGGCTCTCCCTCGATTACGTCTCCGGCAAGAAGAAGGAGCTGATCGAGAAGGAGTGCTACGGCCTCCTGGAATTCCTGCAGCCGACCTGGACGCTCGACACGGTCTCGGGCCACGACGCCGCCAAGAAGTGGCTGCGCGAGGACGCGCGCCTCATCAAGGAGGGCAAACTCGACAGCGTGCCCATGGGCTACCTGATCTGCGGTCCGGTCGGCACCGGCAAGACCTTCCTCATCACCTGCTTCGTCGGCGAAATCGGCATTCCCTGCGTCAAGCTGCTGAATTTCCGTTCGCAGTGGCAGGGCGTGACCGAGGGGAACTGGGAGAAGATCCTGACCGTGCTCAAGGCGACCGGGCCGGTGGGCGTGATCATCGACGAGGCCGATGCCGCGGTGGGCAAACGCGAAGCGGGCGGGGACAGCGGCACCTCGGCGCGCGTGTTCTCGATGCTGGCCTCGCAAATGGGCGACACGCGCTACCGCGGCAAGATCCTGTGGTTCCTGCTCACCTGCCGCCCCGACCTGTTGCCCGTCGACCTCAAGCGCCAGGGGCGCGCCGAAGTCCACATTCCGCTCTTCTACCCGGAGGAGGAGGCGGAGCGGCGCGGCATGGTGAAGATCATGGCGCGGAAGCAGAAGGCCCCGATCGCGGAGGGCGTGGAGCAGGAGATGCCGAGCTCGGGCAGGCTGTCGGGCGCGGACGTCGAAGGGCTCGTGGTGCGGGCCCGGCGCCGTTCCCTCCTGGAGAATCACCAGGCGATTACCCGGGACGACTTCGCGCGCGAGGTGAAGGACTTCATCCCGCCGAGCTACGGCGAGGAGATCGAGCTGCAGGAGCTGGCCGCGGTGCTGGAGTGCACCGGCAAGGAGTTCCTCACGCCGAAGTTCCGCGACCTCGAGCGCGCGAAGCTGCTCGTGCGGTTCCAGCATCTGCAGGCGTCGCTGGCGCGGTGAGGGCGGGCGAGGGACGAGGGATCAGGGGTCAGGCGCGAGGGTTCTGGGGACGTGCAGTAGCTCCCCTGTTCCCGTGGGGGCGCGTCGTGGCGCGCCCCTGTTCCCGTGGGGGCGCGTCGTGACGCTCCCCTGTTCCCGTTGGGTCGCGTCGT
>JACRIP010000541.1 GCA_016220045.1 Planctomycetota bacterium | reverse complement strand
TGCCCTGGGCGTTCGAGTACGAGTACGAGTACGAGATACGAGGACGACCGAGGCCGTGCTGCCGCCAAAGTACGCCCGCTGCGGCGACCCAGTACTCCGCGTCTCGGGGGCGGCGATCGATGGGACAAGCGCGTCGGCAATACCGGACATGCACCCCACCGCCGTCCGTCTCTGGACTTCCTCCACCCGCCTCCGTAAAATGCGCCGCAGTGCGCGCACCCGCGCAGCAGGAACCGGCGCGGCGAATTCGTCACCGCAGGGGTTCCCCCGATCCTCACCGCCGACGCGCACGGCTCGCAATCTCGACGGGGGCGCATGTCCGAAGCACCGGAAGCCGCCGCACGCCGGCGGATCGACCGACTCCTGGAGGCCTCCGGCTGGTCGGTCCAGTCCCACCCGCAGATGAACATTTCCGCGGGCCTGGGCATCGCCGTGCGCGAGTTCCCACTGCGGACCGGCTTCGCCGACTACCTACTCTACGCCGACGGTAAGGCCATCGGCGTCGTCGAGGCCAAGCCCGAAGGCCACGCCCTGACCGGCGTCGAGATCCAGTCGGCCAAATACACCGCAGGCCTTCCCCCTGACCTGCCGCACTACCACCGGCCGCTCCCCTTCGCCTACGAGTCCACAGGCATCGTCACCCAGTTCACGAGCAACCTCGACCCCGTCCCGCGCAGCCGCGAAGTCTTCACCTTCCACCGGCCGGCGGAGCTGATCCGGCGCGCCAAGCTCGACGCCCAGGTCCGCGCCGGGCTCGGCCGGATGCCGCCCCTCGACTCCGGCAAGCTCTGGCCCGTCCAGGTCAAGGCCGTCGAGAACCTCGAACGCTCCCTCGCCGCCAACCATCCCCGGGCGCTCATCCAGATGGCCACCGGCTCGGGCAAAACCTTCACCGCCTGCAACTTCGTGTACCGCCTGATCAAGTTCGCCAAGGCCCGGCGCGTCCTCTTCCTCGTCGACCGCAACAACCTCGGCAAGCAGACCCACAACGAATTCCAGCAGTTCGTCTCTCCCAGCAGCCCCTACAAGTTCACCGAGGAATTCAACGTCCAGCACCTGAAAAAAAACACGCTCGATCCCGCCGCCAACGTCTGCATCACGACGATCCAGCGGCTCTACTCGATGCTCAAGGGCGAGGAGGCCTTCGAGGAAGGGAACGAGGAGTCCTCCCTGTTCGAGGCGGCGACGGCCCTGGGCGCGCAGCCCCTGCCCGTCGTCTACAATCCCCACCTCCCGCCGGAAACCTTCGACTTCATCGTCGTCGATGAGTGCCACCGCACGATCTACAACGTCTGGCGGCAGGTCCTCGAGTACTTCGACGCCTTCATCATCGGGCTGACCGCCACGCCCACCAACCAGACGCTCGGTTTTTTCAACGGCAACCTGGTACAGGATTACACCCACGAGCAGGCGGTGGCCGACGGCGTCAACGTCGGCTACGACGTCTACCGGATCGAGACGCAGATCACCGCGGACGGCGCGACGCTGGTGGCGGAGCCGCATCAGCTCGTTCCGCGCCGCGACCGGCGCACGCGGGCGCGGCGCCTCGCCGAACTGGACGACGACCTGACCTACAGCGCGAGCGCGCTCGATCGCGAGGTCGTGAACCCGCAGCAGATGCGGCTGGTGCTCCGGACCTTCCGGGAGCGGCTGTTCACGGAGATTTTTCCCGGCCGGACCGAGGTGCCCAAGACGCTGGTCTTCGCCAAGAACGACAACCACGCCGAAGATCTCACCAAGATGATCCGGGAGGAGTTCGCGAAGGGGAACGACTTCTGCCAGAAGATCACCTCCAAGACCACGGGCAAGCCGCCCGACGTGCTGCTCAACGAGTTCCGCAACTCCTACCACCCGCGCATCGCCGTCACCGTGGACATGATCGCGACCGGGACCGACGTGAAGCCGCTGGAATGCCTGGTCTTCATGAGGAATATCGCGTCGGCCTCCTACTTCGAGCAGATGAAGGGCCGGGGGTGCCGGGTCATCCAGCCCGACGACCTGCAGAGCGTGACGCCCGACGCGCGCTCCAAGACGCGCTTCGTCATCGTCGATGCGGTCGGCGTCTGCGAGAGCGACAAGACGACCACGAAGCCGCTCGACCGCCAGCCCAGCGTCTCGCTCGCCAAGGTACTCAACGCGGTCGCGGCCGGCATGGTCAATGCCGACCTCGTCTCGACGCTCGCCGCCCGGCTGGCCCGGCTCCAGCAACAGGTCGATCCGGTCCAGGCCGCGCAGATCGCGGCGGCCGCCGGCGTCGCCGGGGGATTGGGCGGGCTCACCCAGAAGCTGCTCGCGAGCATCGATCCGGACCAGGTCGCGGCGCGCGCCGCGGAGAAGTTCGGGCTCGCGGCCGGCCCGGAACCGACCGAGCCGCAGCTCGACGCGGCGGAAGGCGCGGCCATGGCCGAGGCGGTGAAGCCGTTCCACGCGCCCAAGCTGCGCGAGGCGGTGTTGAACGCCAAGGCCGCGCTCGAACAGGTGATCGACGAGACGACGCCGGACGAGCTGCGGCGGGCGGGCTTCGACGGCGCGGCCAAGGAGAAGGCGCGAACCCTGTTGTCCGACTTCAAGCAGTTCATCGAGGAGAACAAGGACGACATCGAGGCGCTGCGGTTGATCTACAGCCGACCGTACCGGGCGGGGCTGTGCTATCGGCATTTGCGGGAGCTGGCGACGAGCCTGGACCGGCCGCCGTTCTATGTGACGCCGACGCGGCCGGAAACGGTAGGCCGGTTGTGGAGCGCGTACGAGGCGGTGGAGCCGGAGCGGGTGAAAGGCCACGGGGGGAAGAGCCTGGTGGACCTGATCGCGCTGGTGCGGCAGGCGATCGACCCAAAGCGCACGCTGGTTCCGGTGGCGGTGACCGTCGACCAGCGGTACCGGGAGTGGCTGGCGGCAAAGGCGGAGGCGGGGGTAAGGTTTACACCGGATCAGAGGAAGTGGCTGGACGCGATCCGCGACCACGTCGCCCAGAGCCTGACGATCGTGCAGGAGGACTTCGACGAGGTGCCCTTCAGCCAGCTTGGCGGGCTGGGGAAGGCGTTCCAGGTGTTCGGGGACCGGCTGCCGGCGATTTTGGCGGAGCTGAATGAGGGGCTGGCGGCATGAGCGAGATCAACGGCGGCCAACACTACCCCCTGGATCTAGCCCAGGCACCGAGGGGGTGGATTGCCACGTACATTGGGGAAGTCGCTGTTGACATCCAGCCGGGATTCCCGAGTGGTGAGCACAACGAGGAGGGCGTAGGCACTCCGCACCTGCGCCCGATGAACATCGATCGCCAGGGACGGCTTGATCTGGCCCAGGTAAAGTATGTGCCTGCAGCGAACGGACAGAGGCTGACGATGGGCGATGTGCTCTTCAACAACACCAACAGCCCCGCCTTGGTCGGCAAAACGACCGCAATCCTCAGCGGAGACGGGTTTGCCTTTTCCAACCACATGACCCGGATTCGGATGCCCCGAGAGCTCGTCCCTCGATTCGTGGCCCACCAACTCCACTACTTGTGGATGCGCGGCTATTTTCGGCACCGCTGTGTGAACCATGTCAATCAGGCAAGCATCGCGAGCAAGACCCTCGCCCAGACCGTCCCCCTGGTCATCGCCCCGCTGCATGAGCAGGGTCGAATCGTCGCGATGATCGAGGAGCTCTTCTCCGACCTCGACGCCGGCGTCGCGGCGCTGGAGCGGGTGAAGGCGAACCTCAAACGCTACCGAGCCTCGGTCCTCAAGGCCGCCGTCGAAGGCAGGCTCACCGCGGCGTGGCGCGAGCGGCACCACGACGTCGAGCCGGCGAGCAAGCTACTCGAACGCATTTTGGTCGAGCGTCGCAAGAGGTGGGAGGCCGACCAGCTCGCGAAGTTCAAAGCCGCGAGCAAGACCCCGCCCAAGAACTGGCAGGACAAGTACGAGGAGCCCGCCGCGCCCGACACGACCGGGCTCCCCGACTTGCCGAGGGGGTGGTGCGGGACGACAGTTGCGACTGTTGGCGATGTGCTGCTTGGCCGGCAGCGAGCACCGCAATATCTCACCGGGCTGTGGTCACGCCCGTACCTGCGCTGTGCCAACGTGAAGGATGATCGGCTCGACCTATCCGACGTCGACGCGATGGACTTCGATCCGGTGCATTCTGCGAAGTACCGGCTCGATCCCGGTGACATTCTCATCAGCGAGGGCCAGAGCCCGGAACTGGTCGGACAGAGCGCAATCTACCGTGGCGGGATCGACGGCTTGTGCTTCCAGAAGACGCTGCATCGCTTTCGGCCTGTCAAAGTCGGCCCCGCTTCCGAGTTCGCCCAGATCGTCTTCCGCTCGCATGTGAAGTCCGGCCTGTTCCGCCGCCTCGCTTCCATCACGACCAACATCGCCCACCTGACGCTTGAGAAGTTCGAGAGTTCGCCATTCCCTCTGCCACCGGCAATCGAACAGGCCCGTATCATGGAGGAGGTGGGGCGGCGGCTCTCCGTCGCCGACAAGATCGATCAGACAGTCCGCGCCCAGCTTACCCGCGCCGCCCGCCTCCGCCAGTCGATCCTCAAGCGCGCCTTCGAGGGCAAGCTCGTTCCCCAGGATCCTACCGACGAGCCGGCCGACCAGCTCCTCGCGCGCATCCAGGCAGCCCGGCTCGCCGCCTCGCCGCGAGGCCCATCGGGAATCCGTCCCCTCCAGGCAGCCCCGGGGCGGGGGAACCCCGCCCCTACCCCTTCGACCGTTCCGGAGGTAGGGGCGCGGTCCCCGCGCCCCGGACGCCACTAGGCGATCGACATACGGGATCGATATCGAAGCCCCAGTAGGTGATTCCGCCCAATGCCCAACGACAGCCAGCAGATCGTCAACAAGGCCTGGAACTTCGCCCACGTCCTCCGCGACGACGGGCTCTCCTACATGGCCTACACCGAGCAGATCACCTTCCTGCTCTTCCTGAAGATGGCCGACGAGATGACCAAGCCGCCCTTCAATCGGCCGGCGATCCTCCCCAAGGACCTGGGCTGGGAGAGCCTGCTCGCGCGCGAGGGCGCCGAGCTGGAGCTCCACTACCGGCGCATTCTCGAGGAGCTGGGCAAGAAGAAGGGCATGCTCGGCGAGATCTTCAAGAAGGCGCGGCAGGACATCCAGAACCCGGCCACCCTCAAGCGCCTGATCGTGGACCTCATCGAACCCGAGAAGTGGTCCTCGATGGAGGCCGACGTCAAGGGCGACATCTACGAGGGATTGCTCGCGAAAAGCGCCGCCGAGTCGCCCAAGGGCGCGGGTCAGTATTTCACCCCACGCGAACTCATCAAGGCGATCGTGGACGTCATGCGGCCGGGGCCGGACGAAACCGTGTGCGATCCGGCGTGCGGCACCGGCGGCTTCCTGCTGGCCGCGCACAAGTTCGTGGCGGAGCGCCATGGCAAGGAGCTGGACCCCGACCAGAAGAAGCACCTGCGGACCCGCCTCGTCGCCGGCTGGGAATTGGTCCCCAACACCGCGCGCCTGTGCATCATGAACTTGCACCTGCACGGGATCGCCGCCGACCCCTGCCCGATCCGCTCCGGCGTGGACAGCCTGGCCGGCGACCCGGGTGAGCGCTTCAGCATGGTGCTGACGAATCCGCCCTTCGGCAAGAAGAGCAGCATCGCGGTGGTCAACGAGGAGGGGGACCTCGAGAAGGAAGACACCGCCTACGAGCGGCAGGATTTCTGGACCACGACCAAGAACAAGCAGCTCAACTTCCTGCAGCACGTGCGCACGCTGCTGAAGATCAACGGCCGCTGCGCCATCGTCGTCCCGGACAACGTGCTCTTCGAGGGCGGGGCGGGGGAGACGGTGCGGACGAACCTGCTCAAGCAGTGCGACGTCCACACGCTCTTGCGGCTGCCGACCGGGATCTTCTACGCGCAGGGCGTGAAGGCCAATGTTTTGTTTTTCGACGCGAAGCCCGCGCAGGAGGCGGCGTGGACCCGGAAGCTGTGGGTCTACGACCTGCGTACGAACCTGCACTTCACGCTGAAGGAGCATCCGCTGCAGCGGTCGGATCTGGACGAATTCGTCGCGTGCTACCAGCCCGGGAGCCGCCACACCCGGAAGGCGACGTGGAGCGAGAAGAGCCCCGCTGGGCGCTGGCGCGCGTACGACTACGAGGAGCTGACGAAGCGGGACAAGCTGAGCCTGGATCTCTTCTGGCTGCGTGACCAGAGCCTGGAGGACTCGGACGACCTGCCGGAGCCGGACGTGCTGGCGCAGGAGATCGCGGACGACCTGCAGACCGCGCTCGACCAGTTCACGTCGATCGCGGAGGAATTGAAGCAGCAGGAGGAGAGCGAACGATGACCCCTCAGCCCCCACAGCCCCCGGTCCCCCGGATGACCCATCGGCAGGGGCAGTTTCTATCCTTCATCCACCGCTACACGGCGAGCCGGGGGATTGCGCCCTCCTTTGAGGAGATCGGCGCGCACTTTGGGGTGACGGCCCCGAGCGTGAATTCGATGGTCAAGATGCTGGAGCGCAACGGGCTGCTGACGCGCGTGCCGGGCGCGGCGCGGACGCTGCGGGTGGTGGTCCCGGCGGTGCTCCTGCCCGACGGCGAATTCGGCGGGCCGGCGCCGCGCGGACCTGCGGGGCGCTCGGCGGCGCGTCCGGCAGCGCCTACGGCTTGTGCCGCAGACGTGGCCGCGGCGGCGTGCGTGGCCGTGCTCGATGCGCTGGTTCCGCTGGTCCCGTCGGTCGACCCGGACAGCGGCGCGGTGGACGAAGACGCACGGGCGCGCGCCGTCGATCGTGCGGCGTGCGCGGCGGCGGATGCCGCGCGTCAGGCGGGTCTTTCGGCCGACGCGGCCGACGAACTCGCGCGCCGGCTCGGCGCGGAAGTCGCTCGCTGGCAGCGGACGGGCGCGGCGTAGTAGTGCGGAGGCGGGTCTGGATGAAGCGGAGGAGGTAGCGACACCCAGGCGAATGAAGCCCAAGCGGAGACCGTCCTCGAATCGCGCGGATGTTGACGAGATGGCTGACCTACGTAACGAACCTGCCCGGGTGAGCAAACTGGTCACTTTCTGGACGGGAATCCAGGCAGATCAGGCAGTGCCGATTCCACTGCTGCCCTTTTCGCTCACCCACTTCACCGAGGATGAGATCGCCGCTTGGTCGTCCTTCCCGTCCAAGGTTGCCAGGGTGATCACCGAGTATGTGGATGGGTCTCGCTCAACGCGCACCACCCTCGCCCCCAGATGGGACGCCGCCAAGCCAAGCGACGATCCGGAATCTCTGACAACGCTTTGGGCCACCGATTTTGGCCATGGGCCAGAGATTACGAATACGATCCGCAATGGCAAGACAGATTTCTGGGATGGCCGCACCTACTTGACACACCTGCTCCTTCGGTTGGTCCGTCATGGGCATGTCGAGCCGGTCAGAGAGTACTACTTCGAGGTCACTGATCCACGTAGGTCCCGGTTTGGAACGAGCCCTGAGTGGCATGGCACCTCGCCGCCGGACTGGTTCGTGTGGCGCCTTGACCCAGTATCAGGATTTGCCCTGAAGAAACTGGCTGACGCCCTCTGGCATCCCCTGCTCGACGGTTATGGTGCTTGGGCTGATGACTGCTTCGTCGCGGCCTCGCATTTCGTCCAAGCCAACACCCGAAGTACAGTTGATCGCGAGATCGACCTTTGGATCGCCTTGGAGGCCATGTTCGGAAAGAACATCCACGGTGCAAGCACAAAGTACCTGGTGCGAACCGCAGCAGCTTTCACTGCGGAACCTGCGTCCAGGGATTCGGCGATGCAAATGCTGGAGGGGCGATATGATGTCCGCTGTGGCTATGTACATGGCAGATACCGTCCGAGTGGGACCCCCATCGATAGGCCATTCTCTCAGCTCTACGACGAGTATGTCGTTCTGGAGGACTTCGTGCGTCGTGCGCTGAGGCGATACCTGCGCTGTCGAATTGCGGCGGGGATTTCGCGAGAGAAGATTCACGAAGTCCTTTCCGACACACAATCAAAGCCGTCAATCCCGGACGGTCTGCCCCCAGACCCGGTCGAGTGATCGGGGGCGCAGCCAAGTGTCCTGGGCACACGGGCCGGAACCGCTCTCTAGACCCTGCGGCACTCGTCGATCCCCTCCTTTCGCCACCGTCGCGTCTCGATCTTGAGCGGGTCATCGAGATCGCAGGCATGGTGCGTACAGACGGCATCCGGGTCGCACCGCACCGGCACGCATCGCCCTCCCCCGCGGGGGTGAGCAGAGATCTCCGGGAAAGTATCCCGACACGTGTCGCGATTCTTGTCGGGATAGTCGAGGGGCGCTGCAGCCGGAAATCCCGTCACGGATCCCGACAGGTGTCGGGATACTCAGGGTCTGGACCGTGGTCTGAGGATGCGATAGCCGGTCGCGCGCGCCGCGCCTACTCGTTCGATGAGTCCCAGCGTGGCGAAGTGTCGCAAGTGTCGTTGCGCGGTTCGCTCGGTCACGCCGATCGCCCGTGCATACTCGAGGGCGGTAATCGCGGTGCGGGGAGCGAGGAAGACCCAGCCGTTCTCGTGTTCGCCACCGATCAACGATCGCGTCTCGTCGCTCAGGCCCGCGAAGGCAGTAGCAACCTTGGCCTCCGCGGCGGCAGCGGACGACCGGAAGATGGTGAACGTCAGGAGCCCACTCGCGAACGAGTAGGCCGGCAGCGGGTACCCGCTCTTCGGCAGGAGCTTGAACGTCTTCATGCCGAGATTCTGCTCCTCCATGAGGTCGACCTCGGCGAAGTAGTAGACCAAGCCCGTGTTGCGCATGTAGACGCCGGCGTCCAGCGCGGTCAGTTCCGCCAAGGTGACCGGCGGGGCCGGACCTCCCGGACTCTTGACGGCGATCTCGTCATCGGTGACCGAGAGGTGGCACTTGGCCTTGCTGGAGTCCTTGCCGGTGTAGTCGCGATGGACGAGCGCGTTGATGACGGCCTCGCGGATCGCCTTGTAGGGCAATCGCTCGATGGGCTGACGCACCATGTGGTCGCGGCTCTCGGCATCCGGAAAGTTCTTCTTGAGCCATTCCTCGACCTGGTCCGGGATGAGGAGGGCGGGGCTGTCGAAGCGTTGCGGGATCTCCAGCTCGTCCGAGACGTGGATCACGGCGTTGAGGCCGGCTTGGGGCACGAAGCGACGCGGCTTGCTGCCGAAGAGGATGACGCCGAATCCGGTCAGGTGCGCGTCGATGCCGGCGCCGTCGAGGACCCCGATGTCGTGGAGGTGCAGCCGAAATCCGGGCGAATCGACAGTGTGCTTGATCCGCTTTTGGCGGCGGTAAAAGTTGAGGGCTGCGGTCGACAGATCCGCCACCGTCGCCTTCAGGAAGACCCGGTCGAACAGTTCACCGGACACTCCGGCTTGGTGCTTTCCGGCAGCCTGGATCGCCGCGGCCAGCCAATCGGCGTTCTCCGCGCGGATGACCTCCTGGAGGTCAGGGTCGAATTGACGGACAAAAATCTTCTTCTCTCTGAGGTAGGCGAGGCCTCGGCCGTCGACCCGGGGATGCGGGTCCTGGATCCCAAACCACACCTCGCTCACGCGGGCCTCGGCGATGCGCTCCGCGCAAGGTTTCTCCCGGTCGCCGCGGGACCCTGGGCCGCATGGCTCCAGCGTCACGAACAGGTGGGACCCCGTCAGGTCCGTCTGGATGAGTTTGTGGTCAAGGAGCGAGTGCTCGGCGTGAGCGCCGTCGCGCAAGTGAGCCCGATGCGCCCCGTGCACGCTGCCATCCGGCAGGCGGATGGCAGCGCCGACGAGCGGGTTGTTCTTGCCGCGCTCGGCGACCGAGAGCTTCATTTGTTGGATGGCCAGCTCCATCATCTGCCGGTCCGTCCTGGCTTTCGGTGCGGCCGAGGCTTTGGCGCGGGGCTTCGTCACAAGGGTGTCCACCTTGAAATGTACGTGGGAGTGGCTGGTTCGAAATCGATGCTTCTCCCGGTTGGTCAATTGGCGGGCGTGAACCCCAGCAGTCCCGGTCACGGCGTCGGACCCCCGACGGCCGGCGCCGGGAGGTCGATCCCGATCATCTGGAGCGCCAGGCCCTCGGGCAACCTGTGTTCGCTCGTGACACCGCAGCGGCATTCGGCGTCATGATCGCGAGGGATCGCGGCAAACCGGCGGAGCTCGCCGGCGCAGCCTTCGGCATGTCGAGCCAGCTCGCGCACCTGGTTCAGGTAGTCGACGGCGGCCCCCGTGTCCTTCGCCTCGAACGCGCGTTGTGCACTCCGCGTCAGGGCCTCCATCAGCGCCGGCACAGCTTCCAGGAACCGGAGTCGCTCGTCGATCAGCTCTCTCCGCCACCGCCGCATCTCCAGCTTGCGCGGGTCATCGAGATCGTAGGAGCGGTGCGTGTAGGCAGCATCCGGGTCGCCAACCGCGGGCGCGAGTCGGTCCCCCTCCGCGCGGAAATGATCGCCCCATGCCTGCGCCGACGGATCCAACAAGGTCGCGCCCTCCACACCACGCGGCGCCAGCCCACGCGCGCGATTGCAGTAGCGACATGCGTAGAGACAGTTGCCGTAGTCGTTGATGCGCGCTCGATCGGCCTGCCGGGGGACGTGATGCTCAACCGTGGTCACCCCGCTCCCCTCTGCGCCCGCGGCGCCGGCGAGGTCGGATTCGTGCAGCAGGCAGAACGGACAGGTGAACCCGAAGTCCCACCGCAGGCACGTGCGGTAGGTCCGGTAGCCCTCCTCGCCGCTCGCCGGACGAGGGTTATGCCTCCGGCGTGTCGGTTTCGACGGCGGGAGCGTTTGGGGTGGCAGGATCAGCATGCTTCTTCAACAGATCCCGTGTTTGAGCGAGGAGACGATCCCCGGAGCCCAGCGGTGCGAAGAGGCTCTTTTCCAGTCGCTGCCGGATCTGACGTGCCTCGTTTTCCTGGAGCGTGCGCAGTCGATCGAAGACGGCGGTGAATTCCGCCTTCAGGCCTGGATCCTGCGGAGTCCGCTCCAGTTCGTCACGCAGCACGGCGAGACGATCGTAGAGCGCGTCGATCCGGGCGGTAGGCGGCTCCGGCTCGCGCGCGTAGCGCATTCGGCCTTCGCCCGAGGAGCTGAGGAAGAGGCAGAACCGAAACGGGGGGCGCTCCGCCAACTGCGTCATTGGAGCATTTCCTTCAGGACGCCGAAGAAGCTCTCTTCCGTCAACGGCTGCGAATTCACTCCCCCGCGATCCAGCGGGGAGGTCACGAAGAACCACTTGCCCGGCTCGAAGCGCACGAGCATGGCCTGCCACGGAGGCGCCAGCAGGTCCACGCGCCCGATCGCGTCCAGGACCCGACGGCCGTGCGGCATGATCTCCACCACGCGACCGGAAGGTGTCCGCACACGCCGGGCCGGTGCCTGGTACTTGCCAAGGCCGTACTCCTCGAGCTCGACATCCCCCGTCTCCACGGCCAGGTAATCGGGGCGCAGGGGGGCCAGCCACCCGTCGATCCGCTTCAAGAGGGCTTGCAGCTCCTCCAACCACTCCGTCCGCAGGTCCGCGGGATCGGGTTCCGTGTCCGCCTGCTGCTGCGCCTTCTGCCGGAGCAAGATCTGCTTGAGCTCATCCTGCGTGGTAGACATGAGGTTATTCCGATCCTGTCAGGCTTCAAGTGGAATGGCCCAGCACCGGAATCATCGCCGACCGGCTGGGCCACGACAAGCGGGGCCGGAACGACAGATACGCCCGAGCCCGGGCCGGATCATCACGTTTCACCTTGCTGAGGCAAGCGGACACAGGATCTCACCAGCGACGACCGGGGCCACCGTGTGATGCCGCCGCCGCCCGGAGGGGAGCGCAGTAGCGCTGCGCCTTCGCGCCGAGATCCTCCGCTTCATCGAGCCACGGGCTGCCGACGCCGCGGGCCAGGGTGCGCGCCAATTGACGGCGTGGTTCAAGTCGGGGTAACCGTCCTCGCCTGCTCAGCGGGAGCAAAACGGGGACATGACCTGAATTCCGGAGCGGGTTTACGCTCCTCAGCGGGATGGGGCTGGAATTCAGGATCGTGTCCCCGTTTTGCGGCGTTTGCACCAGGCCCAATTGACTCAGCCCGAGGCCGAGCCGGTACCGGTCCTCCGGCGTCTCCTGCTCGGCCAGGCGTCGGCCTTCTTCAGCGTTCCGCGCGGAGAATTCACCGGGCGCCTCGCGCCGAAACGGGGCTCCCATGGCTTGCTCCCCCTCTGCATTCATGGCCTGCGCCTGGCAACGCCCCTCAGTTTAGCCGACGCCCGGACCGAGGGCAAGCCCCGGATTGCAGCGGGATCGGCGCGCCGCACGCGACGCGCTCGAACCGTCATGGAGGGGGTCGTAAACGGGTCCGCCGCGCCACCCCGGGGCGGACACGGGGGTCCGCCCCTACGAGAGCCGCCGCCCTGGGCGCGGCGCCGCCGGCGTCCGGCCTGGCCGCGACTGCGCTTCCGCCCCCCGCCCTACCGCGCCTCCGGCCCCTCCCGCGCCACGATCCATGCCGTCACCAGCGCGCGCAGGGTCGTCAGCGGCACCGCGCCGTTGCGCAGCACCACGTCATGGAACTCCCGTAGATCGAAGCGCCCGCCCAGCCGCCGCTCGGCCTCCGCCCGCAGCGCCAGGATCTCGCGCTGCCCCACCTTGTAGGCGAGCGCCTGCCCCGGCCAGATGATGTAGCGGTCGATCTCGTTGATGATCTCCGTGTCGCTCAGCGCCACGTGCGCACGCATGAAGTCGATCGCCTGCTGCCGCGTCCACCGGAAAGCATGCAGCCCGGTGTCCACCACCAGCCGCGCCGCCCGCCACGCCTGGTAGGTCAGCATGCCGAACCGGCTCAGGTCATCCTCGTACATGCCCATTTCGTCCGCCAACACCTCGGCGTAGAGCGCCCAGCCCTCGACGAATGCGGTGAATCCCTCATGCCGCCGCAGCTTCGGCAGCTCGCGCTGCTCCAGCGCGAAGGCGATCTGCAGGTGATGGCCGGGCACCGCCTCGTGCACCGTGAGCGCGGTCATGTTGCAGCGCGGCCGCGCCGGCAGATCGTAGAGGTTGGCGTAGAAGATCCCCGGCCGCGAGCCGTCCTCGGGCGGGCCGTAGTAGAAGGCCGCCACCGAGTCCTTCTCGCGGTAGGCCTCCATCTCCCGCACCTCGCAGCCGATCGCGGGCAGCCGCAGAAAATAGCGCGGCAGCTTCGCGTTCGCCCGCGCGAGGATCGCCGTGAAGCCGGCGAGCAACTCCGCGCGCGTGCGGCAGAAATTGGCCGGGTCCCGGCGCACGGCGGCGAAGAAGGAAGGCAGGTCCCCGGTGTGGCCGCGCCGCCGCGCGATTTCCGTCATCCGCGCGGCCAGGGTCTTCAATTCGTCGAGACCGGTCTGGTGCAGCTCCTCGGGCGTGAGGTCGAGGGTGGTGTGCTCGCGAATGCGGTAGCGGTAGGCCGCCGCGCCGCCCGGCAGGGCCCAGAGCCCGTCGGTGTCGCGCGCGTGCGGCAGGGCTTCGCTCACGACGAACTCGCGCATGGTACGGAAGGCGCCGTAGACATGCTCCGCGATCGCGCGTTCGAGGCGGGCGGCGAGGGCGGCGCGCTCGGGGAGGTCGGCGGGCAGCTTGTCGACGGCGGCATGGAGGACGCACGCGGCGGGCGGCTTGGCCAGCAGGGCGTCGAGCTGGTCCCGCACGCGCGCGGCGACGACCTTCGTGGCGACCCGCCCTTCCGCCACGCCGGCGCGCAGGTCGTCCAGATACTGCGCCATCGAGCGCGGGAAGGCCTCAAGTCGCGCGGCGAAGTCGGCGAAATCCTCGGCGGTCTTGAAGGGGTGGAAGTTGACGAGCTGGAAAAAGCGGGCCTGCGGGCCGTCCATCTGGTCGAGCCGCCACTGGTAGAACTTGTGGGTCGGCTCCTCGAGCTCCAGCGCGATTTTGCGCGCGAGCAGGTCGGCGAGAATGCGGTCGCCCTCGACGGTGAGCGCGGCGCGGTCGAGCGCGCGCAGGCGGGCGTCGAAGGCGTGAAGCTCCCCAGCGCGGCGCGCGCGCGACTCCGGGCCCGACTCTTCGAGCCGGTCATTGTACCGGAAATCCCCGAGGTAGGTGGCCCAGGTCGGGCTCTCGGCCATCGAGGTTTCCCACCAGTCCTCGGCCAGCCGGGCGAGTGCGGCGGAGGCGGTCGCGGTGGCGCCCGCGCGCTCGCCCGCCGCCGAATCGGCGCCCGCCGGCGCCGGATGCGCGGTGCAGCCGGCCAGGGCCATCAGGACCATGAGGACACTCCCCCCACAGAGGAAACGCATCGCGCACTCCTACGAAGTTCGACGGCAGGGGAAGGACCTGCCCCGGGCCGCGCGTCCGAACTCCCCGCGGTGCTTGTCGGGGACCGCGCCGCGACCTATAATCGTCGCCGCCGCGGGCGCGCACGATCGCCACGCCGTCGCCCCGGGTCGGCGCAACCGCTCAGTGCGGCGCGCGCTCGGCCGTCGCGCCATACGTGATGCGCCGGATGCCGTCGCGCACCAGCGGTCCACAGATGCGGCAGAAATCGGCCGCGAGCGCGTCGAGCTCCGCGGGCGAAGCGACCCGATGCATGACGCATTCCGCGCGCGGGCAATCCAGATCCGTACGCAGCAGGGTGTGGCCGAGCGCCTGGACGGCGACGTTCTCCAAGCGGCGGGCGTAGCGCTCCCAGTCCTCGGGTCCGCCGTCGCGCGTCGGATCGAGCGCGCCGATGGAGAGGACCGCGGTGGCGCCGAATCCGTGCGCCATCCCCGGCGTCCACGGCCGACCCGTGGCCCAGAGCTCGCGCCGGGTGACAATCAGGACGCGGCCGACTTCGCCGACCACATGGCGGGCGACGAGGTTGATCATCATCTCCGCGTCCGCGGCCCCCAGGTCGTTTTTCGGCAGGCCGGCGAGGGAGACCGGGCACGGCTCGACGACGCACGGCAGGCCGAGGCGTTTGGAGAGCGCGACCAGCAACTGCTCCTGGACGCGCTCGGGAATGTCGCCGTCGAGCAGGAGCAGGAGCCGGCCGCCCAGCCGCAGGACCGGTTCCACCGGGCCGCCGGGCGCGTGCGCCGGTGGATACGTCGGCAACATGCGGCTGTGGTGCAGGAGCAGCGTGCGGATCAGCTCCCGCAGGGTTTCGTCGCCGGTCTCCTCGAACAGCTCGCAGAGCGTCCGGATCGATGCCTCGTCGCCGATCTGGGCGAGTTCGATCACCGCGCCCTGCGCGCGATTCGAGTTCGCGCCGTAGGCATCGCGGCGCAGGTTCTTGAGCAGCCATTCCGGGTAGGCGAGCAGGGCGACCAGCACGGCGAGGAGCGCCCCGATCGTGATGAGTCCGTGGCGGCTGGTTCGCATCAGGCCATTTCCTGAGATGGGCTGGATGGAATCGACGACGACGGAGGCGGGACGCGCCGACAGGCTAACAAACCGCGCCGGAGTCGCGCAAGCCCCGCGCGGCGAGAGGAGGAGGCCGTGATGCCGAACGGGACGGTCGCGGGATCGACTACGCCGCGGCGCGCGACCGCGCTGGTCCTCGTCGCCGCCGCGGCGCTTTGCGTGCTCGCCTACGCGAACACCCTGAGCAACGGCTTCGTGTACGACGACTTTGAGGCCATCGTCCAGAACCCGATCGTGCACGGACCGCTCGACCTCGGGAAGTTCCTGCGCACGCCCTACCCGTGCGAGGACATCGGGAAGACTTCCTATCGTCCGCTGACGATCCTGACCTACTGGATCGATCAGCGGATCGGCGGCGGCGCGCCCTGGGCATTTCACCTGACCAATCTGCTGTGGCACACGCTCGCCACGCTCGCCTTCGGCGCACTCGCCGCGGGCATCTTCGGCCGCGGCCGGATCGCCGCCACCGCCACCCTGCTCTTCGCCGTGCATCCCGTGCACACCGAAGCCGTGGCCTGGGCGGTGGGACGCGCCGAAGTCATCTCCAGCGCGCTCGGCTTCGCCGCGCTCGCGCTCGCCCTCGCCCGGGTCGAGGGCCGGCGGCGGGTTGCGGCCGGCGCGCTCGGCGCCGCGCTCTTCGGCATCGCCCTCCTGGCCTAGGAAAGCGTCGTCACCGCGCCGCTCCTCGCCTTCCTGCTGCTGGCGTGGCGGCGGCGGACGGACGGCCGCGCGCCGGGTGACCCGACGACCGACCGCCGCGATCCCGGCCGGTTCCTCCTCCCGCTCGCCTTCTGCGCCGTCCTCGGCGCCTACGTCGCCTTGCGCCTCTCCGTCCTGGGCATGATGACCACCGAAACCCGCCTCTTCGCGCTTAATAAGGTGACAGCCCTAGACCGCGTGGTCACGATGATCGAAGTGCTGGGGGACTACGTGCGCCTCCAGGTTTTTCCAACGCCTCTGGTCGGGGACTACGCGTACAACTTCAATCCGGCGCTGCTCAAGCACCGCACGCTCGACCTGCCGGTGCTGGCGGCAGGGCTGGCGCTGGGAGCGGCCGTCCTGGGGATGGGCGTGGGGTGGTGGCGGCGGCACCCGACGGCGCCGGCGCTGGCGTGGTTCCTGATCGCGCTGACGCCCTACAGCAACCTCGTGCTGCAGTTCGCCCAGGTGAAGACGGAACGCCTCCTCTATTGGCCGTCGGCCGGAAGCTGCATGGCGCTGGCCTGGCTGCTGGCGCGGCTCGACGCGCCCGCGGCGGCCGGACGCGCCTCGTCCCGGCTCGCTCGCTGCCTGACGCCGGCGGTGCTGGGGGTTTTCCTGGTGCTGACGGCGGTGCGCAACCGCGACTGGCGGGACGGGCTGACCTTTTTCGCGGACGTGGTGGAAAAGCAGCCGCTGAATCCGATGGGGCATGCGGGGCTGGGCGCGGAGCTGATCGCTGCCGGCCGCGCCGAAGAGGGCGTGGGGTCGGCCCTGGAAGCCTTGCGCCTGCGGCCGGACTTCGTGCACGGCCGGATCGTGCTGGCGCAGGGTTTGGAGGCGCTGGGGCGGCCGGGGGAGGCGGCGGATGCGCTGGCGCCCGCCGTGACGCTCGATCTGACCCCGCGCGCGGTGGTCTATCTCACGACGCTGCTCGGGGCGGCCGGGCGCGTGGACGAGGCGCAGGCGGCGGGAGCGGAGGCGCTCACGCGCTTTCCGGGGAATCCGGACGCGACGCTCGCGCTGGCTCTGATCGAGCTCGGCAGCGGCGCCGCGGAGAGCGCGCGCGCCCGGCTTGACCCGGTGATTGCCCGATATCCGGGGCATGCGCCGGCGCGCTACCACCGCGGGCTGGCGTTGCGGATGCTCGGGCGAACCGAGGAGGCGATCGGCGATTTCGATGCGGCGCTCGCGCTCGACCCGGCGCTCGCGCCGGCGCGGCTGGAGCGCAGCCGGCTGCGGGTGGTCATGGGCGTCGAGGTGGCGGCGGCGGTGGCGGAGCTGCGGACGCTGGTGGCGGGCCGGCCGCCCTTCCTGGCGGAGGCCTACGCGGCGCTCGTCGCCGGGCTGCGGCGGCTGGGCGACGACGCGGGCGCGCGCCGGGTCGAGGCGGAGGCGGCGGACGCGGCGCGAATGTCGGCGAGCGGCGCAGGCAGCTAGGTGGAGGGCGGAGGGAGGGAGCGGGGGGCCGGCGAATTGTCTCATTGTGGGATTGTCACATTGTCTCATCGCCGCCGGAGCGCCGCATGGGCGACCCGGTCCACCCGCGGGGTGTGCGGCGGCGCGCCGGGGTCGGCGCGGCGGGTGAACCGGGAAACCGGGCTGAAGCCCGGTGAAGACCCGGGCTGAAGCCCGGGACTACAAGCCCCGGGTCAATCTACAATCTTCATTCTGCAATCTACAATCCGGCGGCGGCGGCCATGGACTCCGCCGCCGCGCCTACCACCTCCCGCGCCCCCTCCCGCGCCCGCGCTACGACAGGTCCACACATACGGATTTCACCTGGGTGTACTGGTCGAGCGCGTGCTCGCCCAGCTCGCGCCCGAACCCGCTCTGCTTGTAGCCGCCGAAGGGCATCGCCGGATCGTAGTAGTTGTAGGTGTTCACCCACACCGTCCCCGCCTTCAGCCGCCGCGCCACCCGGTGCGCCTTCTTCACGTCCTTCGTCCATACCGCCGCCGCCAGGCCGTAGCAGGTGTCGTTCGCCTGCCGGACCGCCTCCTCCTCGTCGGTGAACGTCAGGACGGACAGCACCGGACCGAAGATCTCCTCGCGCGCGATCTTCATGTCGTTCTTCACGCCGTCGAAGACCGTCGGATGGATGAACCAGC
Organism: Planctomycetota bacterium; assembly: GCA_016220045.1. Taxonomy (GTDB): domain Bacteria; phylum Planctomycetota; class MHYJ01; order WSZJ01; family JACPWG01; genus JACRIP01. The sequence goes on along the minus strand of JACRIP010000541.1, from coordinate 6,765 downwards.
CCTTGCCCGCGCCGACCACGGCGCGCTCGCCGCCGGTCTTGAGCGCCGCGCCCTCCGCCTTCCCCGCCTGACAGTAGCCGAGCACCTTCTCGAACTGGTCCTTGCCCGCCACCGGGCCCATGCGCGTTTTCGGGTCGAGCGGATCGCCCGGCACCATCTTCTTCGCGCGCGCCACCACCTGCTCCACGACCGCGTCGTGCACGGAGGCGGCGACGAAGAGCCGCGAGCCGGCCGCGCACACCTCGCCCTTGTTGTAGAAGATGCCCGAGACCGCGCCGCGCGCCGCCGCGTCGACGTCGGCGTCGGCGAGAATGATGTTCGGCGACTTGCCGCCGAGCTCGAGCGAGAGCTTCTTCACCGTGCCCGCGGCCTCGCGCATGATCATCTGGCCGGTCGAGGTCTCGCCCGTGAAGGCGATCTTGTCCACGCCGGGATGGCGGACGAGCGCCATGCCGCAGCCGCGCCCGGACCCGGTGAGGACGTTGAACACGCCGTCGGGAACGCCCGCCTCCTGCACCAGTTCGCCGAAACGCAGCGCAGTCAGCGGGGTGTTCGAGGAGGGCTTGAGGATTACGGTGTTTCCCGCACACAGCGCCGGGGCGATCTTCCAGGCGGCGAGCAGCAGCGGGAAGTTCCAGGGCGTGATGGCCGCGACGACGCCCACCGGCTCGCGCAGGGTGTAGGCGAAGAAGTTGCCGCGCACCGGAATCGTATCGCCCGAGATCTTGGTCGCCCAGCCGGCGTAGTAGTAGAAGATCTCGGCGACCATGGGGATGTCGATGTTGCGCGATTCGGCGATCGGCTTGCCGCAATCGATGGTCTCGAGGTAGGCGAGCTCGTCGGCGTGCTTCATGACGAGGTCGCCGATCTTCCAGAGCAGCTTGGCGCGGTCGGCGGCGGCCATCGTCGCCCAGGGCTTCTCCTCGAAGGCCTTGCGGGCGGCGGCCACGGCGGCGTCCGTATCTTCGGCCTCGCCGGCGGCGATCTGGGCGACGATCTCCTCGGTGGCGGGGTTGACGTCGGCGAAGGTCTTGCCGGCGAGGGCGTCGACCCAGCGACCGCCGATCAGGAGCCGGCCGGCCTTGACAGGGAAGGTCATGGTCGTCGGCACGTTCGCGGAGGGGGCGGGGGAGGCGGCGGAGGAGGGGGCGGAGGAGGGGGCGGGGACACTGGCCATGCGGCGGACCCTTTCAGGTGACTACCCGGGGAGGCCCCGGAGCAGAAGCTTCCAGAGGGCGGTGAGGAGGGCGACGAAGAGGATGCCGGCGAGGGCGACGAGCAGGAAACGGCGGGCGTCGGCGTTCATGGGGAGATGCCTCCCGCGGCGCCGGCTTCCGTTCGCACGGGAACCGGCGCCGCGGGCTCAGTGTGCGGGCATTGCGGTCGCTGGGGAGGTCAGCGCGCGAGGAAATTCGGGGTGCGCTTCTCGACGTAGGCGGTCAGGCCTTCCTTGGCATCGGCGCTCTTGAAGAGCTGGGCCTGCAGCTCCCGTTCGAGGGCGAGCGCGTACTCGAAGGGGATCTCGGCGCCGCTCTGGACCGAGCGCTTGATGCGGCCGACCGCGACGGAGGCCTTGGCGGGCGGGGTGTACTGGGCCGCGTAGTCCATGACCTTGGCCATGAAGTTCTCGTGTTCGAAGGCCATGGTGACGATGTTGAGCGCGAGGGCCTCTTCGTAGTTGAAGAGGCGGCCCGAGCACATCAGTTCGATGGCGCGGGCCTTGCCGACGATGCGCACGAGGCGCTGGGTGCCGCCGGTGCCGGGGAGCACGCCGAGCGTGACCTCGGGCAGGCCGAACTTGGAGTCGCCCTTGCGCGCGATGCGCAGGTCGCAGGCCATGGCGATCTCGAGGCCGCCGCCGACGCAATTGCCGTTGATCGCGGCGATCGTCAGCTTCGGCGTCTGCTCGAGGCGCGAGAGGGTCTCGTTGGCGTGCAGGCAGAAGTAGTACTTGAAGTCCGGGGTGACGCTGGCGAGCATCTTGATGTTGGCGCCGGCGGAGAAGAACTTGTCCCCCTTGCCGGTGAGCAGGATGACGGCGACCTTGTCGTCGAAGCGGGCCGCGACGATGGCTTCGTCGAGGTCTTTCATCATCTCGTGGGTGTACGTGTTCGCGGGCGGATCGTTCATTTCCAGGATCGCCACGCCGCGTTCGACGCGGTACTCGACGAGCTTCTTGGTCATGGGGGACTCCTCTCGGGTATACGCAGGATAGAGCGAGCCGGCCGTTGCGGTGCGGCGCGGCGCGGAGTGGGCGCAGGGTCTACAGTTCGATCAGGAGTTCGCCGGCCTCGATCTTGACCGGGTAGAGGCGGACGCGGATGGCCGGGTTGTCCACGCAGGCGCCGGTGGTCACGTCGAAGGGCCAGCCGTGCTGGGGGCAGGCGAGGACGCCGTTCGCGACGCGGCCGCCGGAGAGCAGCCCGTGGCGATGCGGGCAGACGGCGTCGAGCGCGCGCAGCGTCCCGGCGTCGTTGACCAGGGCGATGACCCGGTCTGCGACGCGGAGCTCGCGGCAGCTTCCGGGGGCCACAGCGGCGAGGTCGGCGACCGCGGCGAGCCGAACCCAGGTGGGGTTCGCAGGCGAAGAACCTGTCCCGGGGCGCGGGCTGGGCGGCCCTTCGATCGGGTGAATGGGCGATTTGGCGATCGGGTGATTGCCGGACGGAACTTCGGGGCGTGCGGGCGCGGGGTCACGGTCCACAGCCATCGGGTCCAAATCACCCAATCGCGCAATCACCAAATCACCCACACGATGAATCGGGCAGTTGTGGGCGGACCATCATACCCGCCGACGCGCTCGGTTCAAGCGATTTCTCCCCGGGAAGCCCCGAAATCCCTGGACACTCGCCGACCGCACTCGTTAAAATGAGCGCACCTCCCATCCGCCGACTCCTGGAGAGCCTCCCATGCCCCGCTTCCCGACCGTCCCGCTCCGGCGTCGCCCGCTGCCCGCCCTCGCGCTCGCGGCGCTCGCCCTGCTCGGCGCAGGCCCGAGCCCGGCCGAGGAGCCCGACCCCTTCCGCGCCACCCTCACGCCCGCCGCGCGCCGTTACGCCGACCGCGTCCTCTCCCCCAGCGTTTACCGTATCGACTTCACCCTTGACCCCGACTTCCTGACTTTCTCCGGCCGCGAGACCATCGATCTCACCAATCGCTCCGCCGCGGCCTGGAACGAGATCTACCTCCACGTCTACCCCAACGCGAAGTTCGTCGCCGAAGAAGACACGCGCAACATCGTCGTACAGGCGGCCGGCGTGGACGGACAGGAGGTCGCCTTCACGCTCGACGGCACCCTGCTGCGCCTGCCGCTCCCGAAGCCGCTGCGCCCGCGCGCCACCGCGCGCGTCCACGTCGTGTGGAAGGGCATCCTGCCGCGCTCGAGCGGCGAACAGAAGGACCTGATGGCACAGGGCATGGACCAGCTCGGCGAGATGCTCGGTCAGCAGTCGAAGGAAAAGTCCGGCGACTACGGACTCTACGCCTGCATCCGCGGCACGCTCAACATGGCCATGTGGTACCCCGCGCTCGCCACCTTCGAGAACACGCAGGGCTGGGACACGAAAGTCCCGACCGGCATGGGCGACTTCGGGTTCTTCGAAACCGCGAACTACGAGGTTTCCCTGACCGTCCCGAAGGAAATGCAGATCGCCTGCACCGGCATGCTGGTCGCCGAAGAGGATAAGGGCGGCGGCCTGGTCACGCGCACCTACCGCGCCGGGTTTGTGCGCGATTTCGTGGTGCAGATGAGCCGCAAGTACGCGCGCGCGAGCCGGGTGGTGGATGGGACTACGGTGAATTCCTGGTATCTGCCCGGCGACGAGGAGGGCGGGAAAAAGGTCCTGCAATACGCGGCGGACGCCCTGGCGCTCTACAACCGCATGTACGGGCCCTATCCCTGGCTCGAACTCGACCTGGTGGAGGCCAACCTCAAGGGCGGCGCCGGCGGCGTGGAGTTCCCCGGCTGCGTGACGATAAACTCGCAGTTCTACCCCAAGGCGGCCGCGGCGAGCGGCGCGGGCGGCAAGCTCGCGGAGTTGATGCAGCAGTTCTCGGGCGCCGGGGCGATCGACGTCGAGGCGATGCTCGAGTTCACGGTGGTCCACGAGGTCTCGCACCAGTGGTGGAATTCGACGGTGGGCAGCGATTCGCAGACCTATCCGTTCATCGACGAAGCGCTGGCGAACTGCACCTCGGCGATCTATTTCGAGAAGCTGAAAGGGGAGGAGGCGGCGAAGCAGGCGATCCAGATGAACCTGAAGGCGCCCTTCCAGATGATGGGGATGTTCGGCGGCCAGGACATGCCGGTGTTGAGCCCGACCGCGGCCTTCAAGAGTTCGATCCAGTATTCGGCGATCGTCTACGGCAAGGGCGCGCTCTACCTGCTCGAACTGCGCAAGCGGGTCGGGGTCGGCGCCTGGGAAGCGGGGGCGCAGGAGTATTTCCGTTCGCGCTATTTCCTGGTGGCGCAGCCGAAGGACTTCACGGACGCGGTCGCGCGCGCGGCGGGGCGGCAGGCGGAGGTGGACGCGCTCTACCGGCGCTGGATCCTGGAAACGCACGGGGTCGAGGACATCGGCGGGATGGAGGGCTCGATTTTCGACAATCCGCTGCTCAAGGAGCTGCTGGGCAACGGCGGGGGCGGCGGCGCCGATGCGAAGGAGATCGAGGAGATGCTGCAGGAACTGCTGGGCGGGACGAAATGAGCGCGCGCGAGGCCGCGGGCTCCGGCCCGGTGAATGCCGTAGACACCGCCGAGCTGCTGGGCGGGCATGCCGCGCCGTCGGCGGGGACGCGGGCGGAGCGGCTGCGCGAGGCGCAGGCCCTGGCGGACGAGCGGCGCTTCGCCGAAGCCGAGGTCGCCTACGAGGCGATCCTGATCGCGACGCCGGACTCGTGGATCGCGGCCAACAACCTGGGCGCGTTGCGCGCGCGCACCGGGGACGCCGAGGCCGCGTTGGCGTGCTACCTGCGCGCCTGGGAGCCCTCGGGCGGGCACGAGGCGGTGGCGGTGAACCTCGCCGACGCGTATCTGCGCCTGGGCCGGCTGGCGGAGACCGCGACCACCTGCACCGCGGCGCTGGCGCGTGGCTGCCGCTCCGGCCCGATCTACCACGCCCTCATCGAGGCCGCGGCCCGCCTGCACAAGTACGACCTCGCCGCCGCCACCATCGAGGAGTACCGCCCCCAGATCCGCGACCAGCAGGAGTTCTTCACCGTCAGCCTCACCCTCCTGGAGTGCTTCGTGGCCCAGGGACGTACCGTAGGCATTCCCCAGATCGCCGAGGACCTGCTCGCATTGACCGGCAGCGAGCGGCCGGAACGCTGGTACATGCTCGCCCGGCTGCTCCGCCAGTCGGGCCATCCGGACTTCGCCTACCGCACCCTGGCGCGGGTGGCGCGCATCACGCCCGAAGGGACCGACCTGGAGTTCCAACTGCTGCGCGATTTCGAGCAGATCGACGAACTGGTGCGTGCGGTCTACGCCACCGGGGAGGCGGAGGCGCTGGCGGCCTTCCGCTCGCTCGCCCGCTTCCGCACCGCGAAGGTCGCGCACGCGCTGCGACCGCTGGCGCGCCACGACCAGACGATGATCGGCAAGCTGGCCAAGGATTACGTGGATCGCGTGGAGCGCAACCGGCCGCGCGACCCGGGCCTGCCGCGGCTCTTCACGTCGTTCGCGCCGACCCTCCTGCCGCCGATCGCGGTGGTGCCGGAGGAGGGGCCGGAGTCGGGGCAGCGGGCCGGAGTCGGGGACGGCGCGCCGGCGCTCAAATGGCGATACTCGCCGCCGGAACTGCCGGGCCCGGGAGCGGGGACGGGCTCCGGCGCGGAGGCCGCGGGCGGCGCGGCACCCGGCGCGCTCGGCGAGGCCGACGGCGCCGACGGCGAAGGGGCCGCCACGCCGCTCGGCGTGACCTGGCGCCGCGCGCCCCTCGTGGGCCGCCGCGCGCCGGTGCTCGCGGCGGTGCTCGCCCTCCTGCTCACCCTCGTCATCCTGTTCAGCCTCCGCCTCCTCTGAGCGCGAGCCCTCCTCCCCATGCGCGTGCTGGCGATCGACTACGGTGAAAAGCGGGTGGGTCTCGCGATCTCCGCGGAATCGGGGATTCCCCTGGCCCTCCCGCTGCTCGAGCGCGGCACGATGGAGAGCGACCTTGGCCGGCTCGTCGAGCTGGTCGAAGGACGCAAGGTCGAGGAGCTGGTGGTCGGCCTGCCGCTCAACATGAACGGCTCCGTCGGCCCGCGCGCGCGCGCCGTGCTGGACTTCGTGAAGACTTTGCGCGCGGTCTTCGACCTGCCGGTGGCGACCTTCGATGAGCGCCTGACCAGCGTGCAGGCGACCGACATGCTGCGCGGCAGCGGGCTGGGGCGCAAGCAGAAGCGGGCGCACGTGAACACGGTCGCGGCGCAGCTCATCCTGAGCGCCTACCTGGAGGCGCGGCGCCGGCGCGGTGGCCCGCCGCCCGACGCGCTGCCGCCCGGGCGCGCCGCCGCGCCCGCCCCCTCCCCCGCGCCTTCCCCGTCTCCTCCTCCTCCCCCGCCGGCCTAACGGGTTGAACACTCGGCCGCACACCCGCCCGCGTGCGCTCCCGGGGATTTCCGACTCATGAAGATTCGGTAATACTTAGGTCCCCCGTTGCCCCCTGCCCCGCGGCGGGACTTCCGATAAGAAATCGCATAATACATTGTCTCTTTTACGGTTGCGCCGCGCAATGGACCGTGTGCGGCGCTGGGGTCCGAGGTTTGCGAGGGTTGTTTGCCGGG
>JACRIP010000015.1 GCA_016220045.1 Planctomycetota bacterium | reverse complement strand
TCGCCGCGCCGCCCGCCGAGCCCGTCGCGCCGGCGGCGGCCGAGGGCGAGACCGCCGGGCAGGGCGGCGCGCAGGCGCTTCCCGGGGCGGCCCACCGGGAGCTGGAGGAGGTGCGCGTCCTGCTCGCGCACCTGCGCTCCCAGTGGTCGATGCCCGCCTACCGCGAGGAAGTCCTGCTGGTCTACTGCCAGCTTCTGGACTCCGGCCTTGCCCAGGGGATCACCCGAGAGATCTGCGATCGCCTGCACGCGCGCGCGGAGGCGAACGGCTTCAAGGGGGCGCAGGAGCTGCGCGCCGCGGCGCGGGCGCTGCTGGCCGAGCGGCTGCCCACGGCGGGGCCGATCGCGGTCACGCCCGGCCGGCCGCGCATGGTGGCGCTCGTGGGACCGACCGGCGTGGGCAAGACCACGACCATCGCCAAGCTGGCGGGGAATTTCGTGCTCAAGGAGGGGCGCCAGGTCGAGCTGGCGACCCTCGACAACTTCCGCATCGCGGCCTCGGACCAGCTCCGCAAGATGGCGGAATTGATGGAGATCCGGTTGCACGTGATCGACCCCGAGAAGGACCCGCCCGCGGTGCTCAAGGCGCTGAAGCGCAAGGACGTGGTCCTGCTCGACACCGCCGGGCGTTCGCCGAACGACCAGGAGCGGCTGGACGAACTGCTGCCCTTCCTGGAGGCCGCGCGCCCGGACGAAGTCCACCTCGTCCTCTCCGCGACCACGCATCCGGACAACCTGATCGACATGGCCCACAAGTTCGCGCTCTGCCGGTTCACGCGGGTGATCCTGACCAAGCTGGACGAAGCGGCGCGACTCGGGCCGGTGGTGGACGTGCTGGCGCGCATGCGCGTGCCGATTTCCTACGTCACGACCGGCCAGGGGATTCCCCGAGACATCGAGGTGGCGGACGCGGCCCGGCTGGCGGCGCTGATCCTGCCGGAGAAGCCCCGGGAAGCGTCGCCCGCGAAGGCGGAGCGGCGCGCGAGCGGGGCCGCGGGCGCGACCGGCGCGGCGGGCCGCAAAGATCCCCTTTCACGGAAGTAGGCGACTGCCATGGACCAGGCCGAAGAACTCCGCCGCATGGTGCAGAGCCGCGCGAAACTCGCGCGGGTGCTGGCCATCACGAGCGGGAAAGGCGGCGTCGGCAAGTCGAACGTGGCCGTGAACCTGGCCATCGCCTCCGCGGCGCTCGGGAAGCGCGTGATCCTGATCGACATGGACCTGGGGCTGGCGAACGCCGACGTGATCCTGAACGTGAACTCCCGGTACAACCTGAGCCACGTGGTTGCCGGCAAGAAGTCGCTGGAGGAGACGCTGGTGCGGGCGCCGGGGAACGTGATCCTGGCCCCGGGCGCGAGCGGGATCGGACGGCTCGCGGACCTGACGGATAGCGAGCGCGCGAACCTGCTGAAAGGGATCGAGCACCTGCAGCGCCGGGCGGACCTCCTGATCGTGGACACCGGCGCGGGGATCTCGAAGAACGTCACCGGATTTCTGGCGTGCGCGGACGAGGTGCTGGTGGTGACCACGCCGGAGCCGACGGCGATCGTGGACGCGTACGCCGTGATCAAGACGATCGCGCACGAGGAGGACCACGGCGACATCCGGCTGGTGGTCAACATGGTGACGAACGCGAAGGAAGGGCAGACGTGCGCGGCGAACCTGGTGGCCGTGGCGCGGCGCTTCCTGAACGCGTACATCGAATATGCGGGCTGCGTGGTGCAGGACGCGCGGGTGAGCCAGGCGGTGAAGCGGCGCCGGCCCTTCCTGCTGGAGTATCCGACCTGCGAGGCGAGCCGCTGCGTGCGCGAACTGGCGCAGCGGCTGGTGAAGCAGAACGCGCGCGTGCCGGCGGTCGAGGTGTCCGAGCGGCCGAGCTTCCTGGCGCGGCTGGCGGGGCTGTTCCGGACCGACATGGCGGTGACGGGGGACCTGTAGGTGAGCACGGCGACGATCGAGAACAGGGTATATTACTGAGGTCAATGTGCGACGGAATTTCGCGATGGGCGCCGCGCAACTGACGTTTCTGACGGTGGCGCTCTTCGGGCTGACGAGCCGGCTGGCGACGGAGACGATTCTGTTCCGCGGCGTGGTCGGCTTTCTCGCGGTCTACCTGCTCGGCTGCGCGGTCGGGTGGCTGTGGGATGCGAGCGTGAAAGAGGTCGTGACGAGCGAACGCGCGGGCGGGGCGGTGTCCCCGGGCGCCGCGCCGCCAGGCGGGAATCCCGCGGAGTCGGGGACTCGTAGCTGAGCCCCGGTCCCGGGCGACGCGGTTCCCGGAGACGAACGTCCCGCATCGAGGAGTTTCTCGGAGCCCAGGGTATCGACCTGAGAACAAGCGATCTTCCTGCGCCCTCCGCCGGAGTGCGGCGGCGCGTTCCGGCCGTGGCTGCCGGTGGCGAGGTGTGTCTGGTTTCGGACTAGGAGGACAGCAACGTGACGCGGACCATCGAGGACGCCACGCAATTGTGGAAGCAGTACAAGGACTCCGGGAATACCGAGTACCGGAATCTCCTGATCGAAGAGTATCTGCCCCTGGTGAAGTACCAGGCGCAGCGGCTGAGCGCGAAGCTGCCGGCGAACGTCGAGGTCGAGGACCTGACGAGCGTGGGGGTCTTCGGGCTGATGGATGCGATCGACAAGTTCGACATCACGCGCGGGGTGAAGTTCGAGACCTACTGTTCGAACCGGATCCGCGGGGCGATGCTGGACGAGTTGCGCAACCTGGACTGGGTGCCGCGGCTGGTGCGCTCGCACGCGCACAAGCTGGAGCGCGCGTACGCGGCGATGGAGGCGCGGCTGGGGCGGGCGCCGACGGATCAGGAGATCGCGGGCGAGCTCGGGCTGTCGATGGAGGAGTACGACGAGCTGGTGAAGGAGATCAGCGCGGCGCTGGTGCTGCCGCAGGGGAAGAAGTGGCTGGAGAAGGACCCGAATCCGGCGCTGGAGACGGTGGAAGAGGTGCAGGACCGGCACGAGACCGACCCGGCGGTGGACATGCAGAAGAAGGAGCTGATCGACTACATCAGCAAGCACTGCTCGAAGAAGGAGCGGCTGGTGCTCCTGCTCTACTACTTCGAGGAGTTGACGATGAAGGAGATCGGGGAGTTGCTGGATCTCTCGGAGTCGCGGGTGTGCCAGATCCACACCAAGCTGATGGTGCGGCTGCGGGCGCAGCTGGGGAAGCACCAGATGGACGACTTCTAGAGCGCGGGGCGCCTCCAGCATCCGCCTGAGCCGGCCGGAGCCGCGGCGGCCTGTGACGTACGGGTCGAGCGCGGCTCCGGGTGCGTGTGGGCGCGACGCGCTCCTACCCCTGCCATCAGTCCGGAGCACCGGATCCACTCCCGGATTGAGTCCAGTTCTGCGGCGGCACCCCACGTGATCGGCAACATCGCCCCGTGCAACTCGGGGACGTGCGCAGCCTCGAGGGTGGGTGGAGCCCCCGCCCGCCCACTCGCTCCGCGGTGCCTCCCCCTTCGGCACGCGGTAGCGGCGCCGCAGCACCGGTCCCACCTTCACGCCACCTGCCACGCCACGCCGCGCGGATCGTGCTGATCGAGTACCTTGGGGTGGGCATCGACCGCTTTCAGAAGCTGTTTCAAGCGCTGTTCGACTGCGGCGGGATCGATGGCGCGCGGAAAGCGCTTGGAGGGCTTGGCCGGCTGCTCCAAATGAAGGATCACCCGGATTCGCCGGCACTGCAGGGCCGCCACCGACATGCTGCGCTCGCCAGCGTCTTGCGCGTACATCTTGGCCGCTACCAAACCTGCAAGCGTGTCTCGCACTTTGCCGGCTATTTCCATGGGCAGTTCGATTACCTTGGTTCGCGGGTGCCGCCGGTAGTCCTTCACTTCAATCAGCCAGAGGCAGGACGCCGCGTCAATGGCCAGTAGATCGATCGCCTGGCTGCCACCGCACACTCGTTGAAACTGGTTGCGATAGAAGCTCCAGGCATCGAACTTGGCGACCCTCCACCCCTCCGGAAAGTGGAAGGTCAGGTCGCCTTCCGCGATCGACGGCATGAACCTACCCCTCCGCCGCCAGGTAGCGGTCGGACTGGCTTAACTCCTCGTCGAGCGATGCGATCGCGCCGATCTCGTCCACGCTTTCGCCTTGTTCTACTTCGAATGCGTCCGTGCCGGGCTGCATGCCGAAGAACTGCGCGGTCATCCCCTCGACCTCGGGGCATTGCAATTGGATGTCCAGCTCGCGCATCAAGAAGAGGCTGTGGGTGGCGAGGAAGACCTGGATTCCGCTGTGGCAGAGACGGAGAATCGTCCGCGCGACGTCCTTGATCAATCTCGGATTCAAGTTGGTCTCCGGCTCGTCCCAGAACAGGTACCCCTTCTCAAGCAACGACCCCGTGGCGATCAGGCGGGCGAGCATGGCCAACTTGCGCAGTCCTTCCGCCACCAGGGCCATTTCGATGCGGCCCTCTCCTGTTCGCAGGTAAAACCGCCCATTCTTGTCCAGTTCTACGCTTCCCCCCATGGCGATCTCGATCGGATGGAGTAACTCCTTGCCGCGCTTCTCTCCCGGGCCTCGCAAGGCAGGAGCGCCAAGCAGCAGGCAGGTGTCCCGCCACGTCTCTTCGAATTCGAGAAAGCGACTCTCGTAGAGCGGGACGAATCCGGGGAAAATCGTCAGTAGCTCGCGGGTCGGCAAGAAGACTGGTGCGCTCTCTTGCCATGCGCGCGGCGCCTTGTCGATCACGACTTCCGCCTGACTCTTGGCGGCGAAGTGGAATTCGACGTCATGGCGACGGTCCTGGAATCCACACTGGACATCGCAACGGGACAGTCCCGGTTGGCGACGAGCGAGCCGTCCGAGGGACTCCGGGCGCAGGACAGCGACGAGTTTGCTCGCTAGTCTTGATTGCAGGAGCGCTTTGGTGGGAGCTGGCGCGTCGGGCTTGCGACCCTCCTCCGCGCTCGCCGCCAACACGGCGTAGGCCACCTTGAGCAGATGGGACTTGCCGGAGCCGTTCTCGCCGACGAAGACGTTGAGCTGCGGGCTGAACCGTAGGTTCGCCTCCGCGAAGACCGTAAGGTTCTTGACCTTGAGCGACTTCAGCATGAGACCTTCCTAAGAGGTTCGTCTCCCCCCCGAGAGCCGACGCTCCCGGCGCCAGGAGGGCCGCTGGGTGCAAGTGCGCAGAGTAGTCGACGAGATGGATGGAGTGGCAGCACCCCGATGGCTTGGCAAATCGTATCCGGCGCGTGGGCAGGGGTCAAGCAGAGTCACGGGTTCGGAGATCATGGGTACCGCTCTCGGAGTGGCGACATCCGATGGCCGCCCGCGCCGGCTAGTGGAGCGATTCCGTCATTCCGTTGCAATCGCCGCGAGCGGCCAATGGGCTCGTTCGTAGTTCCGCCTTCAGAGGCTGTCGCAAAAGGCTACGATCGGTGGCCCTGCGGTGCAAGCGAGGACGCCTGCACCACAATTGTCGGAGACCTCTCAAGCGATCCCGGGAGTGCTCGAAACCCTTGTGGCGCAGGCGTCCTCGCCTGCGCCGCGAGGTCTCCGGCGTCGGAGCCTCGTGAGGCGGGTCCGATCCCCAGAACGAGGCGTTCCCGCCCGATTCGACCTTTTGCGACCCCCTCTTCAGGCGGGAACGCAGTGGCCATGCGGTTTCAGCCTGAAGGCGGAACTACGAACGAGATTCGCGCGAGAGCATCAACCGTTGGAATGCCATTTCGGAATCGCTCTACTAGTTCGCCAGGCCGACGTAGACGACGAGCGGCTGATCGGGTTTCGGGGCCTGGGCATCGCGGGCCGTGCTGCGCAAGCTGATGGTGCGCCCGACGATCTCGTACCCGAAGGGCTGGTCCGCGTCCGGGTCCAGGGGGAGCGGTGCGCCGCCACAGCCCGTCACCGCGGCGAGATCGGCAGGCGCCGCCCCGGTCGCGCGCTTGTGACGGGCGACCGCGGCGAGGACTTCGCAGGCGGCGAGGCGGGCGTTCGCGGATTGCTGGGTCTGCCGAAGCCCGGGCGCCATCTCCCACAGCGACCGGAACAACGGGGGCCCCTGCTTCAGGCGCGCTTCCGTGGCCGCCATGCGTGCGATCCCCTCGGCGCCGCGCAGGGCAAAAGCCGCACGGAAGTCGTCGCGCAGGGAGCGGGCCACCTCCACCCCCTCCTGCAACAACGTGCGCACGTCCTCCTCCGATTGCAGGCGCTGGAGCCGTTCGGCGGGAAGGTTCAGCCGGGTCGAGAGCTCGGCCGCCTCGTGCGCGCTGAGCTTGCCGCGTTGCAGCGCGACGCGGAGCTCCTCGAGTCCCAGCGTCGACAGGAGCGGAGCGAGGGAGATGGTGGGGATGCGACTGCGGATGATCTCGTATGCCGAGAATTCGTGGTCCACCGCATCGGCGATGCGGATGCGCGTATCGCGACAGGCCGCGGCAATCCGGTCGCAGGCGTCCGCCGGCGGCAGGGAGCGCTCCAGCGCACCCACCCAGGCGGCGGTCGCCCAGTTCACAATCATCGATTGTTGCACACACGAAGCGAACAGGCGGTCGCCCTCCAAATGGCGGACGAAACGAAAGCACGCCGCCAAACTCTCGCTCGCGGTGGTCCAGTCGCCATTGGCGCAGGCCGCGCGTGCTTCGAGCACCAGCAGCTTGACGAGCCGCCGGCCGTACCCCAGGTGATCGAGCGCGGTGTCCGGGCCGTCCTCGTAGCGCAGCCGGAAGTCGTAGGTCGGGAGTCTGGTCGCGGCTCGGAAGAGGTTCAACGCGGGGGCGTTTTTCTGGAGGAGGGCGATCAGGTCGGCGGCGGGCGGCTCGGAGCTGCGCAGGGCCCGATCGCACGCTTTCCCCTCCGCATCCGACAGCACCAGGGCCGCGCCCGCCGCCGCGTAGGTCGGCGCTGGGCCATCGGTCCGGGGCGCCTGCGGCTCGGGGGTGGATGCCGGCGGCGTGTCGGCGGCCTCGCGGGCAGGCGGCGTGACCGGCGGGGCGGGCGGCGGGGTTCCCGAACCCCCGCGCAACTTGAGCGCGACGCCGATGCAGATCACGAGCACGAGAATTCCGCCGGCGAGCAGCGCATACTCGCGCACCGGGTTGGGCGGCCCATCCGGAAGCTCCGGGGGCGCGCCGCCGCCGCCGCGGGGCGGTACACGGTTCGGCGCCCCGCACTGCGGGCAGCGCACGACCGCGGCCCCGGCGGCGGAATTAACGGCGTACTGCCCGAGACAGGTGGTGCAGCGGATCAGCGTCATCGGCGTGCTTCCGTTTGGGGGATGCGGACGGAACTCTGCGAAGGCCATGCGGCGCGGCCCACCGCGACCACGCCATGGTAGCGCGCCCGCCACGGCGGAGGCAAGAGCAACTCCGCGCCCGGCACCGGGGGGTACGACCCGTCCTGCCGACAACCTCGGCGCTGCGGGCCGCCCACCAGGGGCGCCCCTCCAGCAACGCGCGGGTTCGGTCGTGCACCCGCGCTGCCGGGGTGCATGTCCGTACGTGCACCTAGCCGCACCCTCGCTCTCCTTACCTGGCCGTAGGGGCGCGTCGCGACGCGTCCCTACGTGGAACAGCGTATGCCGGGTTCGCTCGCCCAGAGTCACCTTGCCCGCC
>JACRIP010000536.1 GCA_016220045.1 Planctomycetota bacterium | reverse complement strand
GCCGCGCTCGCGGCCGCTGCCGCGGCGATCGCCGCCTGCCTGCTCGGCGCGGTGCCGGGCCTCGCGCCCGCCGCGGCCCAGGCACTCCTCCCGCCCGGCCACCGGCCCGAGCCGCCGGCCGTGCACGCCCTGGTCGGCGCCAAGGTCGTGGTGCGGCCCGGAACCACCTGGGAAAACGCCACCATCGTCCTGCGCGACGGGCTGATCGAGGCGGTCGGCGCGGCGCCCGCCCCGGCCGTGCCGGCCGATGCGCGCGTGTGGGACTGCCAGGGACTAACCGTATACGCGGGACTGATCGATCCATACTTGACGCTCCCGGGCTCAAAACGCGGGCGCCCCAAGGGGGAAGACCTGGACGGCGCCCAGGCGACCGATCGCCACGTGCGCTTCTTCGGCGTCCCCGGCCAGGAGAGCGACCCCGGGCGGCCCGGCCCCGGCTACGAGCTGCGCGCCGTCACGCCGGAGCGCCGCGTCGCCCGCGACTACGCGCCCGACCCGAAGGCGCTGGAGGAGCTGCGCGAGCTCGGCCTGACGGCCGCGAACCTGGTCCCCGGCGCGGGCATCCTGCGCGGCACCGGCGCCTTCGTCGTGCTCGCCGACATCGACCCCAACCGCGCCGTCCTGCGGCCGGACGTCTTCCAGCACGTCGCCCTCCTCGACTCCGGCGAGGAGGAGGAGGACGCCCCGAGCGGCTATCCCGCCTCCCTGATGGGCATGATCGCGGCGTTGCGGCAGACCTGGTTCGACGCCGCGCACTACCGGCTGGAGGCCGAAGCCTGGCGCGCCCGTCCGCTCGGGCGCAAGCGCCCGGCCATCAACCCGGCCCTGGCGGCCCTCGGCCCGGCGCTCAATCGGGAGCTTCCCGTAGCCGTGGAAGTGGGCGGCGTGCTGGGCATCGACCAGGCGACGAACCTGGCGCGCGAGCTGGAGTGGCGGTGGGTGCTGGTGGGCAGCGGCGAGGAGTGGCGGCGGCCGGAGCTGGCGCGCGCCGCGGGGGTGCCGGTGATCCTGCCGCTGGCCCTGCCCGAGCTTCCCGCCCTGCCCGAGGAGTCGGACTGGATCGGAGTGTCGCTCGACGATTTGCGGCGCTGGGATTGGGCGCCGGAGAATCCCGCGCTCCTGCGCGGACTCGGCGTGGAGATCGCCTTCACCACCCACCGACTCGGCGATCGCGGCGCGTGGCGCAAACACCTGAAGCTGGCGCTGGAACGCGGCCTGAGCGAGACCGATGCGCTGGCGGCGCTGACCGTGGTGCCCGCGCGCCTGTGCGGCGTGGACGACCGGCTCGGGACGATCGAGGCCGGCAAGATCGCGAACCTGACCGTGGTCGAAGGTGCCGGGTACTTCGATCCGGAGGCGCGCGTGCGCGAGGTCTGGATCGACGGCCGGCGCCTGCCGGTCGCGCCGGGCAAAAAGGAGAAGGAAGAGGAGAAGGGGAAGGAGCAGGGAGGCACGACCGAGAAGGGCGCGCCGGGCGAGGCCGCGGCGAAGCCCGGGCAGGAGGCGCCCGGTGCGCCGGCGCCGAATCCACCCGTCGCGGGACCGGGTCCGGCGCCCGCGCCGGCTGAGCCGGACGCCGCGGCCGCGGCCGCGAAGGAGCAGGCGGCGAAGGCGCAGGCCGACAAGGAGAAGAAGGAGAAGAAGGAGAAGAAGGAGAAGCGGGAGGCCGAGCAGCAGGCCACGCGGGCGCTGCGCGCGGCGCGCTCGCCGCAGGAGGGGCGCGGTCCGATCGTCGCCCCGCCGGCCGTGCTGGTGCGCGGCGCGACGATCTGGACATCGGGTCCGCAAGGCCGGCTGGAGCAGGCCGACCTGCTCTGCGTCGCGGGCAAGGTCGTTGCCGTAGGTAAGGGGCTCACCGTACCGCCGGACCAGGCGGCCACGGCGCTCGTGATCGACGGCGCGGGCATGCACGTGACGCCCGGCCTCATCGACTGTCACAGCCATGCGGCGATCGTCGGCGACGTCAACGAAGGCACCCTGCCCTCCACCG
Organism: Planctomycetota bacterium; assembly: GCA_016220045.1. Taxonomy (GTDB): domain Bacteria; phylum Planctomycetota; class MHYJ01; order WSZJ01; family JACPWG01; genus JACRIP01. Next base: position 1,934 of record JACRIP010000536.1, on the reverse strand, counting down.
CGATGGTGCGCATCGGCGACGTCGTGAACTCCGAGACCGACAACCTCTACCAGGAGCTCGCCGGCGGACTGACCGCCGCCAACCTGCTGCACGGTTCGGCCAACCCGATCGGCGGGCAGAACTGCGTGATCAAGCTGCGCGACGGCGCGACCCCGGCCGGCCTCAAGCTCGACGGCGCGCCGCCCGGCATCAAGTTCGCCCTCGGCGAAAACGTCAAACAGTCCAACTGGGGCGAGCGCCACGCCTCGCGTTTCCCGCAGAGCCGCATGGGCGTCCGGACCTTCTTCGAGAACCGCTTCCTCGCCGCCCGCCAGTACCTGCTCGACGGGGAGGAGTACCGGAAGGCGACGGCCTCGGCCGCCCCCTACCCGCCCGTCCCGCCGCGGCGCGACCTGGAGCTGGAGGCGCTCGGGGAAATCCTGAAGGGTGAACGCCTGATTCACTGCCACAGCTACCGCCAGGACGAGATCCTCATGCTGCTCCGCCTGATGGAGAGTTTCGGCGTGCGCATCGGCACCTTCCAGCACGTGCTCGAGGGCTACAAGGTCGCGGACGAAATCGCGGCGCACGGCGCGGGCGGGTCGTGCTTCTCCGACTGGTGGGCGTACAAGTTCGAGGTCTATGACGCCATCCCCTATGCCGGCTCCCTGATGCGGAAGCGCGGCGTCGTCGTCTCCTTCAATTCCGACTCCGCCGAGATGGCGCGCCGCATGTACCTGGAGGCGGCGAAGGCGGTGAAGTACGGCGGCACGGAGGAGGTGGAGGCGCTGAATTTCGTGACCCTCAACCCGGCGCGGCAGCTTCGGGTCGACCGGTGGATCGGCTCCCTGGAGCCCGGCAAGGACGCGGATTTCGTCATCTGGTCCGCCTCGCCCCTGGATTCCGCGACGGTCTGCCGGGAGACCTGGATCGACGGTCGGAAGTACTTCGACCGCGCGCTCGATCCGGCGCGATGGGAAGCGCGGCGCGTGGAGCGCGAGGCGCTCATCGCGAAGGCGAAGAAGCTGAAGGAGCCGGCGGGTGGCGGCGACGGCGAAGGCGGGAAGGGCGCGGGCGACGACGCCGGAGCCGGCACGAAGCCGGGCGCGGGCGCCGGGGCCGGGCTGTGGCGCGCGGCGCCGGAGCATCGCAACGACTATGGCCGCGACCTGCACTGCGGCGGCGCGTGCGACGGCGGGGACCGGGAGCGCCGGTAGGGAATCGGGGGCGCGGTCACCGCCCGTTCGAGAACTTCTAGACGAGAGGCATGCGCGTGAGAGCGAAATTGCGATTCCTGGCCCTATGCGTCGCGCTGGCGGCAGGAAGCCTCCCGGCGGCGGCGGAGGACCTGCTGCTGGAAGGCGCGACGGTGCACACCGTATCGGGTGAAACACTGAACGGCGCGCCGGTGCTGGTGGCGAACGGCAAGATCGTCGCGGTGGGCGGGAAGATCGAGCTGACCGCGGGCGTGCGGCGCGTCGACCTGTCGGGCTTGCACCTCTATCCGGGGATGATCGCGGCGACGACATCGCTCGGCCTGACCGAGATCAACGCGGTGCGGGCGACGCAGGACACGACCGAAGTCGGCGAAGTCACGCCGGACGTGCGCGCGTGGATCGCGGTCAACCCGGATTCGGAGCTGATCCCGGTGGCGCGGGCGAACGGCGTGACCCATGCGCTGGTCCTGCCGCTGGGCGGCACAGTGAGCGGGCAATCGGGCCTGATCGCGCTGGCCGGCTGGACCACGGAGCAGATGACCGTGAAGGCGCCGGTGGCGTTGCATCTATTCTGGCCGTCGATGGGGCTGGATCTGCGTCCGAAGGAGGAGTGGAAGGGGAAGGCGGAGTGGAAGTCGCCGGAGAAGCAGGCGGAGGAGCGGCGGGCGCGACTCAAGGAGCTGGACGACCTTTTCGATGCGGCGGCGGCCTACGCGAAGGCGCGGGCGGCGGCGGGGG
>JACRIP010000538.1 GCA_016220045.1 Planctomycetota bacterium | reverse complement strand
CGACGACTGCGGCGCAGACGAGGGTGACGCGGCGCTCGAGGCGTGCGCCCTCCGCCGGCAGGGGGGGGGCCGGGGCCGTGGGAGCGGTGGGGGGCGCCGGCGTGGCGGGTGGGGCGGTTCCCGTCATCGCGCGAGCTCCTCCGGGTGCGGGATTGAGGTCGTCCCCCCCCCTTCCGAACCCAGGTACTGTACTACACCGGGGCGCGGCTGTCGAGAGTGGCGTCAGGGCAATTGTCCGCTCCTGCCTCTCGACTGCGCCGGCCGCACGTATCGAAAACGCGGCTCCGGCGTCCGAGCACGAGAGAGACCGGGCTGTCCGGGTCCGGATCAATCCGGGAGATCCCACCGCTCCAGGGTGCCGTCGTCGTTGCACACCACAAGTTGGCGGCCGTCCGGCGTGAAGTAAACCTTCACCCAGCGCGAGGAGGCGCGCAGAGCTGTCAGAAGCCGCCCGGTGCGCGTCTCGATGATCCGGAGGACCGTGGCGCGCTTGCTGTCATGCGGCTGCAGATTGTTGTCGATGAACTTGCGCTCCCCGGTCGCCGCGGCGTAGCGTTCCCCGTCCGCGGTGAAGGCCAGGCTCAGGAGCTCCGCCCCGCCGAAGCGGTTTTGCGATACCGCGCGCAGGTCGCTGCGCTCGAAAACGTACATCCCCGGGTCGCCGATGTAGCAGTACTTCCCGCCCGGAATCAGGCCCATCGAGTTGCCGGTGAACGCCGGGAGTTCGGCGCGGCCGACGACGGTGGTTCTTTCGGTCGCCACGTCGGTTCGTTTGAGTTCGACATGCGTGCTCTTGCCACCGCCATCGAGGGCGAACCGCACGGCGCCGTCCTCAGAGAGATTTCCCTGGCCGCCCCAGTCACCCCGCCCCTGCGCGAGAATCCGGGCCGAGGGGATCTCCAGGCGGTACCAGATCGGGTAGAAACTGGGCGACTCCCAGGCGCGCGTCTGCCAGAGGATCTCGTGGTCGCTGAGCCAGTGGATGGTCATGGGCACGGGCAAGGTCACCGCGGCCACGACTGCGGCCTTTTCTACATCGAACACCTGGGCCGATGCCGTTATGCCCGACGCGAACTGGCCCTCCCGGACCAGCGCACGATCCACGCAAATGGCGAACGCGCCGTCCGGAGCGCGGATGCTGCTCGCGGCGCAACCGAAGGGGATGCTGCACGAGGAGAGCAGGTGCAGCGTCGCGGCATCCCACAGGCACGAGGTGCCGTCGGCGGCGAAGGTCCGGACCGTCTTGCCCCCCGCCGGGAAGCGCACCTCCTCGATGTCCGCCGCGTGACCCGCCAGCGGCCACAGGTAGGCGAGATCGGCGCTGCGGATGAACTGCGGCGCTCCCCAGCCGCGCCGTGCCAGGGCGAGCAGCTTGCCGTCCGGCGTGAATGCCAGATCCTCGATCCCGTCGGTGACCCCGGATCCTCGAAAGACCTTCATTTCGGAGAGGTCGGGCAGGCGGTAGAGGCGGAGAGTCCCCTCGTTCTCGGCCAGCGCCAGCAGGCGCCCGTCCGGGCTGGGCAGCAGGCGTTCGATCCGCGTGCACGCAAACCCGGGCGAGGTCGACAGGACCTGCGCCGAACCGAGGCGGCGGCATTGCAGCGACACGACTTCCTCGAAGCCGGTCGACTCGTCGAGCCGGGAGGTGGCGGTGATGAGTTCCCGCCCGCCGGGCAGGAATACGGCCGCGCGCAGGTCTCCATCCAGCGTGAACCTGCCCAACTCTCCACGGGGCTCCCCGACCCGACGGACGACAGCCTCCTGGGTCCCGCCGGCTTCCAGGAACATCGAGGCGTCCGCTGCCAGGGCGCGAGTGCTGCCCCGAGCGCCCTCCGGCTTGGTGCGGCGGAAGGCGGGCCGTTCACGCAGCGTCCCGGCATCCCAGACCCGGACTTCGCCGTCGTATCCCCAATTGACGAGCGTCGTACCGTCCGCGGACACCTCCAGGGCGGGAAGCTCGCGCCACGGGGCGCTTAGGAGCTCGCAGACGCTGCCGCTCGCTACGTCGACCGACGACAGGCCGGCCGACGCGCCGGAGGTCACGACCAGCAGTCGGCCATCGGGTGAATAGCGTACTTGCGTGACGCGTTCGGCAAGCGGTACGGCCCGCGCGAGCGACCAGTCGGCGGTGTTCCACAGGCGCACCCCATGCTCCGAACTCCCCGTGGCCAGGTGCTTCCCGTCCGCCGAGAAGGTCAGCGCGGAAATCCCCGGATGCCGCAGGCCGCTCTGCGAGCGCACCGGCCTCAGCCCGGCGGTACGCGCCAGCGCGGCCTGGAGTTCGAGCGTGTCCGTGGCCCGCACGGCGTCCAGTGCGACCTGGAGCTCGTCGCGCCACCGCCCGCGCGCGTTCTCGCGCAGCATGATCAGGTCTGCACCGTACCGCGTGACCGCGCTCTCTTCGCCGACGGCGATCAAGAGCCACGCGAGCGCGTGGTTCACATCCTCCTGGTTCTGCTCCCCGTGCCAATACGCGATCCACTGCGCGTCCTGGCGCCGAGTCGGTGGCGGCTCCGGGGCGCCCTCGGCGACGTCGGCCAGATAGGTGGCAATCAAGCCGTGCAACTCCGGCACGGCGGCATCCTTCGCCACCTCCAACTGGCCGAGCAGCCGGATCAGGTTGTGCAGGCGTCGGTACCCGCGGGGGCCGCGGGCCTGGAACTCCAGCAGGTCGGTCCGGATGGCCGCCACCACGGGCGGGATCGCTGCGGCTCCGACGTGCAGCAACGCGCGCGCGCCCAGCGCGACGGCGCCGTCCGATTCGGCGCCGAGGAGTGCGATCGCCTGGCCGGCGTCTCCGCGGAACATAACCTCACGAGCGCGCCGCAGGCTCCCCGGCTTGCCCACGTCGATGAGCGGGTGGGTCCCCGCGCGCGCCAGGGCCGCGTGGATCACGGCCTCCATGACGGTCGGGAGTCGCCACAGAGTCGGATAGGTCGTCTCGCCCTTGGCGAGATGCCGATCCTGGTAGGGCTTTCCCAGAAAGTAGATGGCGTTGCCCGCGTCCCCGGGTGTCCAGGTCTCGCGACGCTCACGCGGGTGGGGCTGGTTGACGCGGATTAGTTCTCCGGGGCAAGGCGCCGCACCGTGCAGGATGTGCAAAACCTCTACCCGGGCGATCCCCTGCTCGGAGTCGATGACCGCCGTCTCCTTCCCCATGACGATGCTCGTCGCCGTGAGGACGTTGAAGTCCATGCGCGCCTCATAGAGCGCCCGAACGGCAGACTCCTCCCCGGCATCGAGGTGATACCGCAGGAGAAAGTCCCCATCCTCGGATCGCGCCCCCGGCACCAGAGCGAGGATCCAGCGCTTCCCGGCCAGGAACTTCCAGGGGTAGGAGAAGCGGAGTGTCGGCGGCGTCCAGCTTCCGAAGAGGACGGCCTCGACCTGAGCCTCGAACGGCTGCTCCTCGTCGGGCTCGTCGGCAGGGACCCGCGCGCGCACGACGAGGACGGGTTGGTCGCCGCGTTCGAACGGATGTTCGGTTCGCTCCTCGTCATCCGCGTAGATGGCCGGGCAGAAGACCGGGATTTCGATGGCGGGCGGCGGGTCGCCCCAGCAGGCAGGAGGCAGGGGCGATGGGCCGGGCAGGGCGCAAAGAAATGCGAGCGGCACAACCAGCCGCGCGCGGAGCGCCGCGCGTCGTGAGCGCATCGGACTCCTGTGCAGATGCGAGCCGGGCGGGATCGTCGAGACCGTTCCGGGCGGGGGATAGCGGCCGACGCGTCGCCCGCGCGGTCTCCGATTCGACTCGTGCCGCGGATACGGCAGACACTCGAATCGCGCTCCCACCGGCTTCGGGATGAGACCTCTTCCGCGCGCGTAGTGTACCACGGTGCGATTCCTGGTGTCGATGGCGGCGGCGCCGCGACCCGTCCCAGGTTCTTCCCCGATGGCGAGCCGACGCGGGGCACGGAGGGCGCCGACCGCGCCTGCCGGGCCCCTGAGGGCTGTCGCGATCCGGTACGCTGCGCCCGTGCCCCGCTCCGGGGCGCCGGCCCCTGGCGTACCGGATACGGGTGGCTCGGGCTTTGCCTGCGCGCGCGCCGGATCCGCGTCCGAGCGCCGGACCGCCCCCTGGTGGGTGCAGGTCCGTAGTTGCAGGCCCGGTCGCGGCCCCAGTGGCTCGCGAAAAGACGGGAACACGAAGGGCCACGAAGCGGGAACCACGAAGCGCCACGAAAGGGGCCGGGACGGACCGCGCGGGCTGGGAATGCCGAGTCGCGCTCCGCCGGCGATTCGCGCGGCCCGTCCCGTCCCCCCTTGGTGGCCCTTCGTGCTTCCCGTATTCGTGGCCCTTCGTGTTCCGTCATCCCACGCCCGCCCAGGCGGGTGCGGGGACGCCGACAATTACGGACATGCACCCCCCCCCCTGTGCCGGAGACCTCTCGATCGGTCCCAGAAGTGCCCGGAACCCTTGTGGCGCAGGCCCTGCGGCCTGCGTCGCGAGGTCTCCACGGCCGGAGTCTCATGGGCTGGCCCGATCCCCAGAATGAGGCATCCCCGCCCGAACCGACCTCTTGCGACCGCCTCTGAAGCCGGACTTGCGAACTGCCTGCGTGCGGGACCGATGGTTTCTGGGTTGGCCGGAGGCGACTTCTGAGGTTTCCCGATGTATGCTGTCGCAGAGTAGCCACACCTGTCTTTCCGCTGCCGCCGATGAAGACTCCGCGGAGGCAGGAGGACGGGCTGCGCTGTTCGGTGACTCGGGAGCGCCCGGTTGCTCCGGTGCAGGCCGTAGGGCGGACGCGAGACCGGATTCGACGCGGGCGAAGACGGGGACAGGCCCAGACGGAGGCGCCCATGGACCCGGCCCCGGCGCGCGATACGGCGGCCCGCACCGCCACCGGTCTGGGTGCGACGCTGGTACTGGCCTGCGCCTTCTTGCCGACCTCCCGCGTCGCGCCCGACCTGAGCGTGCCGATTCACCAGGCGATGTGGGCGCTCGGGATGCTCTGCGACGCGCTGGGCGGACCCGCGGGCGCGACCGTCGCCGCGAATCCCGCCGCCTGGCTGCTGCGCAGCCTGGGTCTCCTGCCGCCCTACCTCTTCGTCCTGCTGCCGCTCCTGCGCGTGCTCGCGCGGCCGGAGCGGCGACCGGGCGCCGTGCGGGGACTCGGCGGGCTGACTCTCGGTTTTCTTTTCGTGGCTTGGGCGGCGACGGTGGGAGGGCTGCTGCTGGACCGGGGGCCGGTCGTGGCCGGGACTCCGCTGGCGCGCTTCTTTACGGGGCTGGCGTGCGTGGAGAGCCTGGGTCTGCCCGCATTGGCGGTAGTGGCGTGGATGCGCCGCCCCCCGCCGATGCGGGCGCTGCTCGGCGGCCAGCAGGTGTTGGCGCTGCATTACCTGCTGTGGGCGGAGGCGCCGCTCCTCGCCCGGATCGGGGCCGCTGGGGCCGGCGCGGGTGGGACCGCGGCTGCGCTCTCCGGAGCCGTGCCGTTCGTCTGCCTCGGCTGGCTGCTGCTGCTCGTGGGGGGAGCGCTCGAAGGGCGCCGGGCGTAGACCTGAGCTGCCGGCCGGGAGGCCGGGGCTGCGAACTCGTCCCGCGCTCGCCTCACCGCCGGAACTGCCGGATCACCCGCCCCACGAAGAACGGTCCGAGATTGCGGATGAACTCCGCGGTCTGACGCGTGCCGCGCATCTCGCGGATCAGGCGCGACAGCCGGTACAGGTCCGCGCCCAGGATGCCGAGCACGAACTCGTTGTCGTTCGGGTCGAGCCCGTGACACTCCAGGCGGATGTCGTCGGCATAGCCCGCTTCCCCGAACGTTCGCCCGATCATCGCGTGCTCCATCACGATCTTCGAGCGGTCCTTCGGCTTCAGCCGGCTGAACTCGCCGGTGAAGCGCAGCGGATACCAGAGCGCCCAGCGGTTCTCCTCGGCGAGCGCGTAGCGCCGCGGCTTCTGCAACAGCCAGTCCGCCAGGTCGGTCTCGCGACCGGTCGCATAGGAACGGCCCAGCATCGCGAACTCGGGGCGGGGAACCAGGCGCGCGAAGGGCTCGGCGGCGAGCGTGGCGCGCGCGCGGCCGACCAGATCCTCCGGGTCCTCCGCGAGCGTCAGGACCCCGATGCCGCGCGCGTCGTTCACGTCCGCGTAGAGCACGCACTCCAGCCCGCTCTTCTCGAGCGCCACCGCCGCGGTCGCGCCCCCGTCGGCGCATCCGGTAAACACCTGGAGCTGCACGAAGAGGCGGCGGTCGAAGGCGGAGGGCACGCCGCGCGCCGGGGCGCCCTTTTCGCGCAGGTCGCGCAGGTCGTGGTCGCAGTAGAGGTCGCGGTCGGGCTCGAGGCTCCAACGCCGCGCGACCTCCTCGAGCTCGGGCGTGATCGGCCACTGGTCGGCCTGCGGCTCGCCCTGGTACTGGCGCGAGCCCCCCTTGAGGGGCATCGAGCCCTGGTTGTCGCCCAGGCGCGCGATCTCGGCGACCTCCTCGCGCGTCAGCCGCGCCTCGGCCGGGAGCGCGGCGAGGTCCTCGAGCTGCGCGTCGATCGGCTTGCCGGCGCCGTCGAGCTCCTGCATCAGCGTCGGAATCACCGAGACGACCGGCTCCTGGGCCAGGCACCACGAGGCGGAAAGCTGGAGCAGCGAAAGCCCGTGCCGCTCGGCGATCGGGCGCATACCGGAGATCTTCTCCAGGCCCTCCTCCACCCAGCCGGCGGGGCGGAAGGAGCGGTGGTCGGTGCGGTCGAACTTGTGGCCGGAGCGGATGCCGTCGTGGAAGAGCCCGCCGTGGTCGACCACGCGGGCGATGACCTTGACCCCGTGCTTGCGCGCCGCGGGCAGCGCGAGGCCGCCCGGCCAGGGCTCGAGCGGGTTCAGGATGAGCATGGCGTATTCGATGAGTCCGGCGCAGCGCTCGAACGCCTGGATGGTATCGAGGACGAAGCCGTTGGCGGGCCCGGGGGCGATACCCAGGGCGCGGGCGTGGCCGGCCTTCTTGAGCGCGGCCATGCCGTCCCACACCTCGCGGCTGCTGTAGCCGATGCGGTCGGGATTGTGCAGGAGCAGGACGTCGAAGTGGTCGGTGCCGCAGCGGTCGAGCGCGCGGGTCGTGGCCAGTTTGAGGTAATTACCGTAGTCGCCGGCGGAGCGGAGGGCGGGGTCGGTGAAGCGCGGGAAGCCCTTTTCGCCTTCGCGCTTGCCCTCGTAGAAGTCGTTGCCGATCATGCCGATCAGGCAATAACTGGAGCGGTCGAGGCCGGCGAGGGCGCGGCCGAGGATGCGATCGGCCTCGCCGGCGCCGTAGACGTCGGCGGTCATGAAGGTGCGGACGCCGAGGTCGTAGGCGCGGCGGGCGAGGGCGCCGAGGCGTTCGGCGCCGATGCTCGCGCCGAAGCGCATAAAGAGTCCGCCGGTCCAGAGGCCGAAGCCGGTGCGGGTAGGATTCATGCGTGCGGGGTCCTTTCCGGAGGTGACGTTTAGCGGCGTTTGACGCCGTTTAACGGCGTTTAGCGGCGTTTAGCGGCGTTCAGTGTCGTTTAACGACGTCTGACGTCGAAAAAAGTGAATCGACGAATGCGCGTGGGGTGGAACCACGCAAGACCACGCTCCGACGCCGTTAAACGTCGTTGAACGCCGTTAGACGCCGTCACTTCTGGAAGCCGTGGCCGAAAAGGGCGCGCATGCGTTCGACGGCGGCGCGGACGTCGGGGGAGGAGCCCTGGAGGAGGGAATCGGCTGATTCGTAGTCGTTGAGGGCCTGGTCGTAGAGCTCGAGGGTTTCGTTGAGCAGGCCGCGCGCCGCGAGGGCGTCGGCACAGCGGTCGTCGAGGGAGATGGCGCGGTCGAGCGCCGTTTCGGCGCGCTGGGCATCCTCGCCATAGGGGCGGCCGGCGGTTTTGGCGGCGCGCATCAGGTCGAGGCGCGCGCGCCCGACCTCGGCCCAGAACTCGGCACGATAAACTCCCGCCAGCTCCTCGGCGGTGCCCTCGACCAGTTTGCGTTCGGCGGCACGCTTGTCGAGCAGCGCCGTGGCGCGCTTGACCTCCGCCTCCGCGGCCGGGTTGGCGGGGTCGGTCGCGCTGGCGTCCTTGTAGGCGGCGAGCGCGCCGCGCAGGTTGCCGCCGACTTCGCGCAGGCGGCCGGCACGCAGAAGCTGCTGCACCCGGTCGGCGCGCGCCCGCGCGGCATAGGCGCGCAGCCCGCCGAGCAACAGGACGCTGAGCACCGTGGCGACGACGAGCGTGGCGACCACCGCGTGCCGGCGGACGCGCCGACTCCAGCGCTGGAACCGCGTGATCGGCCGGGCGATCGTGCGCTTGCCCTCGAAGAAGCGCGTCAACTCGTCCGCGACCTCGCGCCCGTTCGCATAGCGCAGCGCGGGCTCCTTCTCCAGGCAGGTCAGGCAGACCGCTTTGAGATCGCTCTGCACGTAGCGCGACGCGCTGCGGAAGGGCGGCGGTTCGTCGTGCCGGATCGCACGCGCCAGCTCCGTGTCGTCGGCGCCGAAGAAGGGCGGGCGGCCGGCGAGAATGCGATACAGGATTACCCCGAGGGCGAAGACGTCGGCGCGCGCGCCCACCTCCGACCAGCGGCCGGCCGCCTGCTCGGGCGCCCAGGTCGGGCGCACGCGGGGGGAGGGGGGGGGTGGGGAGGTGGCGGCGGCTGAGGTGGCGGGAGCCGAGGGTGGCGCGGACATACCCTCTCCCCGACCCTCCCCCGCTGCGGCGGGGGAGGGGGCGGTTGCGGGCGCGGCGAGATCGACCTGGCCCTCGGGGTCCATGCCGAAGTCGCCGAGGAAGCCCTCGAAGTGGCCGTCGATCAGGATGTTCGAGGGCCGCACGCCGCGGTGGGCCAGGCCGCGCTCGTGCGCATAGCCGAGGGCGGCGGCGACGTCGCGCAGAATGCGCAAGGCCTGCGGCGTCCCCAGACGCATCGACATCTGGCTCTCGACCGTCTCGGCGGGGGCGGCGCGCGGGGGCGCTCCGCCCGCATCCGCATTCTCCGCGATCGCCGCCGCCGCGTCCTGCGCCGCGACCTGCGCGGCTACCGCTTCCTCCGCCGCCAACCACTCCTCGAGGGACCGGCCTTCCACGAAATCCAGCGCCACGTAGACCCGGCCGTCGGCTTCACCGAAATCGCGCGGTTCGAGCACGTGCGGATGCACCATGCGCGAGTGCCGTTCGGCCTGCGTAAGATAGTGGGCGCAGACTTCCGGACGGTCGAGGAACTCCTCGCGCAGCAGCTTGAGCGCAACGATCGAGCGCGCCTCGGTGTCCCATGCCTTGTAGACCAGATCGATGG
>JACRIP010000537.1 GCA_016220045.1 Planctomycetota bacterium | reverse complement strand
CGCGCCCGCCGCCCCGCCCGATACCGGGGTCGCGCTCCGCCCCCCGGCGCCGCTGATCGCCCGCCTGCGCGAAATGACCCAGCTCGACCGCGCCCTCGACCTCGCCGTCCGCGGCAGCGGCGCCGCCTGCCTCCTGTCCGGCGAGGAGGGCTGTGGCAAGACCCGCCTCCTGCACGAGTTCGCCGCCGCCAACGCCTTCCGCACCTGCCTCTTCCTCGACACCGCGTTCCCGCCGGACCTGTCCTTGCCGTTCGGCGGCTTCCGCCCGCTCATCGTCGCCGCGTTCGACCGCCTCGATGCCCTGGCGCGCGACGTCGCGGTGCGCCTGCTCCAGCGCTACGGGCCCGACCTCGGCAAGTTCGCCGTCGGCCTGCGCGAGCGGCTCGCCGCCGCCGGTCTTTCCCCGATCCTCGACGCGCCGACGAACCGCGGCGTGGAAACGATCTTCCAGTTCCTGCTCGATCTCGCCGCCTGGCGGCCGCTGGTGCTTGGCTTCGATCGCCTGGAGCTCGCCGACCGCTACTCGGCCGAGCTCTTCCGCGCCCTCGCCGCCGCCGCCAAGGGCCGCCCGCTCTTCCTGCTCGGCGCCGTGGGCGCGGGCAAGCCGACCGAGGGCAACCCCTTCCCGCGCATGCTGCCCGAACTGCGCCGCGAGGGCCTGGTCGCCGATCTCGTCCTGCCCCCCTTCTCCCGGCTCGACGTCGAGGCCTTCTTCCGCTCCCGCCTGCGCTGGGAGAAGCCCGCGCCGGCGCTGATCTCGGAGATCCACCGGCTGACCGGCGGCAACCCGTCCAAGGTCGAGCGCATTCTCGGGTATTTGCTGGAGAAGAAGCTGGTGGCGCAGGAGGGCGGGGAGTGGCGGGTGAGCGGCGCCGCCGGGGCGGACCTCGACCTGGCGCTCGGGCTCTCGGACACGCTGATCCCGAAGTACAAGAGCCTGGGGCGCAAGCATCAGACGGTCCTGCAGGCGGCGGCGATCAACGGCCGCGCCGCCTCGTTCAAGGTCCTGAAGGAGATCACCGGCCTGACCGAGACCGAGCTCTACTACCTGCTCAACGACCTGGTGTCCGAGCGCATGCTGGTGGAGCGGCCGGAGAAGGGACAGTCCTCGTACGCGGTGATGACGCCGGCGCTCGGCGACCACGTGCTCGGGCAACTGCCGAAGGAGGAGCGGGCGAAGGTGCACGACCGGGTGGCGCGCTCGCTTGAGAAGATGCTCGGGGAATTGCCCGAGGACACGGCGGATGCGATCGCGGACCATTTCCTGGAGACGACCGCCGCGGACAAGGCGGCCGAGTACTGCATCAAGGCGGGGGAGCGGCTGGCGCGCGGCGGGCAGGCGGGGCGGGCGCTGGAGCGTTTCGACCAGGCGCTGGCGCTGGCGCCGCGCCTGAGGAATCACGACCTGCAGGCGGACGCGCTGGAGCGCGCGGCGCTGGCGAACGCGCGGCAGGGGCGCATCGACCTCGGGCTGCGGCAGTTGAACGAAAGCTCGGCGGCGGCGGTGCGCAAGGCCGACCGCGCCTATCCCTTCAACCGCGGACTCGGGCTCATCCACCTGCTCGCCGACCGCTTCATCGAAGCCGGCCGCCACTTCGATCTCGCGGCGGCGGCCATGCCGCGCGCCGCAAAAAAAGACGAAGTCGAGCTGCTCTTGCCGCTGGCGCGGCTGGCCTTCGCCAAGGAGGAGTACCCGAAGGCGCTGGAGCTCTTCAAGCTGGTCGAGCAGCGCGCGGCGGCGCCGGGGCGCGAGGATGCGCAGGCCGGGGCGCGGCTCGGGCAGGCGCAAGTCGCGTTCGCGGCCGGGGAGGCGGCGAAGGCCTCGGCGGCGGCGCGCGGCGCGCTCGAAGCGGTCGACAAGCGCGAGCAGTTGGAGACGCGCGGCGAGGCGCTGGTGCTCCTGGGTCGGCTGGCCCTCTTGAAGTACGAGCGCGAGGAGGCGCAGGCGCGCTTCGGCGCGGCGCAGGAGGCGGCGCGGGCGATGCCCGATCCGGGGCTGGAGTGCAAGGCGGTGATCGGGCAGGGGACGCTGGCGGCGCGTTCCGGGCAGCCGGGGCGGGCGCGCGATCTCCTGTCGGCGGCGCTCGACCTCGCGCGCAAGGCCGACCGGGTTTCGCTGCTGGGGCAGGCGCACCTCGCGCTCGGGGCGCTCTTCCTGGCGACGGAGGAGATCGTGCCGGCGATGGAGAACGGCACGGAAGCCTTGATGCACTGCGAGCGCATCGGCGTCCGTTCGGGGATCGCGGCGGCCGGGGCGCTCCTGGGTCGGGCGCACCTCGTGCGCGGGGCGCTCGACAAGGCCGGCCCGCTGCTGACCTCGGCGGCGGCGACCTTCGAGAAGATCGGCGCGCGTGCCGGGCTGGCGGCGGCGCAGGCGGCGCTGGCCGACTACCACTTGCGGCGCGACGAGCTGCCGGCGGTGGAGGCGACGCTCGCGAAGGCGCTGGAGAACGCGCAGCGCTACGACGACGTGCGCGTCGTGGCGCAGGTCCACCGCCTGCAGGCGCTCATGCTCGCGAAAAAAAAAGAGCTGAAGCAGGCGAACAGTTGGTTCGTGAAGTGTTTGCAGGCGCTGGAGAAGTCGAAGGACGCGTGGGCGCAGGCGGAGGCGTCGCTGCGGTATGCGCAGTTCCTGTTGGACACGAATCCGGCGGCGGGGACGCCGCCGCAGCAATTGGCGCTCAAGCATGCGCGGCTGGCGGCGGACGCCTTCGCGGCGCTGGGATTGCCCGCGTGGAAGAAGCGGGCGGACGCCGAAATCGCGCGCGCCTTGAAGTAACGCGCGATCGGGGAGCGGCCGGGCGACCCGCCGGCTACGCGCCGATGGGGTTTGGGGGTTTGGACGTTTGGGAGTTTGGAGTCTCCTGGTCTTGCCTGAGGTTCACCCCAGCCGGCGGCGAATTCACCGGCCATGCCTAAACCGCAAAACCACCAAACCCCCAAACGAGCCGAGACCCATGGCGATCGCACCCGTGCCGCGCCTCTCCTCGCCGGCTCGTTCGCATCCCCCCATCCGAGCGTACCGCGCGTACCTCGCGCAGTTCACCGACTACGAACGTCAGGTGAAGGTCGCCTATCGGCCCACGACCTACAACCTGCGGCGGATGCGGGCGCTGTGCCGGGCGCTCGGGGATCCCCAGGAGCGGTTCCGGTCGCTCCACATCACCGGGACCAAAGGGAAGGGCTCGACCGCCGCCATGGTCGCCGCCGCGTTGCGCGCTCATGGCCTGCGCGTGGGGTTGTACACCTCTCCTCACCTGGTGGCGTTGGAAGAGCGCATCCAGATTGACGGCCGCCCGATTCCGCGCGCCGATTTTGCGCGCCTCCTCGGCCGCCTCGTGCCGTGCCTGGAGGACCTGCACCCGCCCGGCGGCATGGCGACCTTCTTCGAAATCACCACCGCGCTCGCCTTCCTGTATTTTGCCGAACAAAAAGTCGATTTTGCGGTGGTCGAGGTGGGGCTGGGGGGGCGGCTGGACGCGACCAACGTGCTGCGGCCGGTGGCTACGGCGATCACCTGTATCGACTTCGACCACATGGACAAGCTCGGGCACACCCTGGCGGCGATCGCGCGCGAGAAGGCGGGGATTGCGAAGCGCGGGGTGCCCCTGGTGACGGCGGAGCGCGCGGCGGAGCCGCTGCGCGCGATCGAGCGGGCGTGCGCGCGGCGCGGCGCGCCGCTCTTGCGGGCGGGGCCGGGCGGCGACCTCGAGCTCGTGCGCTTCCGGCCGGTCTGGCGCGGGGCGCGGCCGGGGATCGCGGCGGAGGTGCGCGGGCTGGGGCGGACCTGGCGGCGGCTGTTCGTGCCGCTCGCGGGCTCGCACCAGGCGCGCAACCTGGTGGTCGCGCTCGGGCTGATCGAGCTGCTCGCGGCGCGCCGGCTCCTCCGCCTGCGTCCGGCGGCGGTGCGCGCCGGCCTGGCGCGCACGCGGGCGCGCGGGCGCGTCGAAGTGATCCATCCGCGGCCGTGGCCGGGGGGGCCGGGGCTGATCGTCGACGTCGCGCACAATCCGGTGTCGCTGCAGGGCACGCTGGGGGTGCTTGAATTCTATCCCCGGCTCACCGCGCGCGGCCGCGTGCTGGTGCTCGCCTTTTCGCGCGACAAGGAAATCGATCGCATGCTGTTTGTGGCGCGCGACGCGCAGGCGGTGGTGTGCACGGGGTTCCCGTCGCCGCGGGCGCTGCCGCCCGCCGAGCTGGCGGCGCGGCTGGCGGCGACGGGCTGGCACTGGCCGCGCGGCCTGCATGTGGCGGCCACCCCCGCCCGCGCCCTGGCGCGCGCCCGCGCCCGGGCCCGGCCGCGGGAATGGATCCTGGCGACCGGGTCGTTCTACCTGGCGGGCGAGCTGCTCGGGCGCCTGGACGCGGCCAAACGCCGACGGCCCGCCGCGCGTAGATAGCGCCAGTACTCCCCGCTCCTCGCGTGACTCGTCCTCGTGCTCGTCTGCGTGCTCGTCTGCGTGCTCGTCTGCGTGCTCGTACTCGTACTCGTACTCGTACTCGGCCACCCAGGGCGATCGAGTACGAGTACGAGTACGAGTACGACGACGAGGACGAGGACGAGGACGACGAGGACGACGACGACGACGAGGACGACGACTCCGCCGCTGCCGCCGGGATTGACACGCCCCCCTCCCGGCGCTATCATTCCGCGCTTCTCCGGGGGCATTCCTGACACCGTCCGCACATGGAGGTCGTACCGCATGTTCCGCATCTTTCGGTCGATTGCTGCGGTGGTTACCGTAGCCGCATTCACGTGTGCCGGCGTACGCGCCGACGAGACCAATGGGAAGGACCTGTTCCTGACCGCGCTCAAGAACACGCAAGGGTCCGAGGCCTTCAAAGTGAAGGTCAACATGGAGGTGACGCTCGGCGAAGGCATGCAGCCGATGGGGATTTCCGCCGAGGGCTGGATCAAAAAGGACCTGAACTACTTCAAGATGAACGGCTTCGGCGGCATGGAGACCGAGGCGTACAACCGGAACGGCAAGTCCTGCCGGCGCGACGCGGTGACCGGCGAGTGGGTGATCGAGGAGGGGGACGAGGGGGACCTGGGCGGGCAGCGGCTGCAGAACCCGCTGGAATACATCAAGGCCTTCGAGTCGTACGCCGACAAGGCGACGATCGAGCCGGACGGCGAGATCACGCAGGGGACGGAAAAGGTCGCCTGCCGGGTGATCAAGATGCATCCGCCGGCGGAGGCGCTGAAGGGCTTCCTGAGCGGCATGGGCCTGCCGGACGCGGCGGTGGACTGGCAGAAGGCGAAGCTGGAACTGCACGCCTGGATCGCCAAGGACAAGACGGTGTTTCGCCGGCTGGTGGCGGACGTGCAGTTGGAAATCGCGGGCCTGCAGATGCCGGGCGCCGAGGGGGATGACGAGGAATCGGTAGACAGCGGGCCGGGCGGGGGCGGCGGCAAGAAGGACAAGAAGGACAAGAAGCATCGCGACGACGCGAAGGACGGAGTGAAGGCCGGCGGCGGCGACGCGCCGGGCGCGGCGCCCACGGACGAGAACAAGGGTGGCCCCAAGGGGGACGATCCGAAGGCGGCGGGCGCGAAGCCGGACGCCGAGCCGAGCGCGGAGCCGGGAGACCCGGAGATGCCGGAGGCGCCCTCGATGAAGCTGATGCCGAAGGCGACCTTCGAGATGTACGACTACGACAAGGACCCGGCGGGCGAGATCCCCAAGGAGGTCAAAACCAAGCTGGGGATCCAGTAGCCGCGGGCGGCGCGGACCAGGGACCAGGGACCAGGGTATACGGTGTATGCCGCATTCTCGGCGACGCCGGCTCGACGCAGCATGACCCTCACCGGGGCGGGGCGATCCCCCGCCCCGTTTCGTTTGTGGCGCAGGCCTCCGCGCCTGCGCCGCGAGGTCTGCGCTGCCGGAGTCCCGGGGGCTGCGTGCGCTCCCCGCGACCCGGCCGGCCCGCCCGAACGGGCCGCTGCCGCCGCCAACGCCTGCCGCTTCCGCTCGCACATGGGGGTGCAGCTTCCGATGCCCACGGTGTTTTCGCATGCGCTGCTCGGCTATGCGGCGGCGCAGGCGGCGACGGCGCGGCGCGCGCCGCCGCGCGATCTGGCGCTCGCCGCCGCCCTCCTGCCGGTGCTCCCGGACGCGGACGTGCTCTTCATGCGGTGGATTCCGTATGAACATCCCTTCGGGCACCGCGGCTGCTCGCACTCCCTGTTTTTTGCGGCGGTGGTCGGGGCGCTGGGGGCGCTCCTGGTGCGGCCTGCGCGCGAGACTCTCGGCGGGCGCCGCTGGGCGGCCGCGCTCTTTCTCTTCGCGGTGGTGGCCTCGCACGGGGTGCTGGACGCGCTGACCGACGGCGGGCTGGGCATCGAGTTCTTTTTCCCCTTCGACGCCACGCGCTACTTTCTGCCCTGGGCGCCGATCCCGGTGGCGCCGCTCAACCCGGGCTGGTTCTTCAGCGGGCGGATGTTCACCGACCGTGACTTCTGGCGCGAGCTCCTGTTGCTCTGGCCGGTGGCCGCCGCGCCGATCGCGTGGCGACGCCTGCCGGGCTGGGGTGGGCGGCTCGCGGCCGGCCTGTGCGCGGCCCTCGGCGTCGCCGCCTGGGCGTGGGCGTGCTCTGAGCGGTGGGGAGGCTGACGCCGTCACCGGACGCGCGCAGGTTCGCGAACGTGACGCCCGCCGCTTGCCCTGGTCATGAAGAGCCGGGTTTTCTTGTCTGGGCGCCCCTGGTGGGCGCCCTGGCATGTCCGGCCGCCGTCGATCCGGAGTGGTCACTTCACCCCCGCGCGGCCGGAGGCTGCGGGATTCCCGGTCACCCCCCGAAGCGGTGGGAGAGCCTCACGATGAGACGCGACGAAGCCTGGGCCCTGCTCTGCGAGCACACGCAGGGTGACGGCGTG
>JACRIP010000534.1 GCA_016220045.1 Planctomycetota bacterium | reverse complement strand
TGTCTCATTGTCACATTGGATCGCTACTGCCAAGCATCTTGACAACGCGTCCAGAATTGCAGATTTCGGATTGCGGATTGACGGAAGCCGGCAAGTCCAGTAGCTAATCCGCAATTCGAAACCCGAAATCCGCAATCGACCGGCGTTGGAGCTGTTGGCTTTCGGGCGCAAGCCTGACTTGGACTCTCGGGCGCGATCGGGCTGAGAACGCCGCGCTCGGCTGCGGTTCGGGAGCGGGGCCGCGCGGGGCGGTTGTGCGGTATCGGGCGGCCGACATCGGTGGAGGCGAACCCGGCATCAACCAGTCCACGTAGGGGCGCGTCACGACGCGCCCCTACGGCCGCGGTCCGATTCACGGCCGTGCGTCCGCTTCGGTACGCCCCGGTGGCACGGGAACTTCTAATGAGACAATGCGACAATCTGACAATGAGACAAATGGCGCGCTCGGGGCCGGCCCGTGCCGCGCGTCACAGCCGTACGGCGCGCAGAAACTCGACCTGCACGGCCGACCGGATCTCGTCGAGGACGGCGGGCGGGACCGGGTCGTCAAGGGTCAGGATCACGACCGCCTGGCCGCCGCGCGAGCGCCGGCCGACTTCCATGCGCGCGATGTTGAGGCTGTGCGCGCCGAGGATGGTGCCGAATTTGCCCACCATGCCCGGCCGGTCGGGGTAGAACATCACGAGCAGGTGCTCCGCGGGGCGGAGATCCACTTCGTATTGATTGACGCGCACCACGCGCGGCTCGCGGTCTTCGGCGACCGTGCCGGAGACGGCGGTCTCGCCGGCCTCGCCGACCACGCGCACCGTGACGAGGGAGCGCCAGTCCTTGAGGTCGCGGCTCTTGCTCTCGATCACGCGGATGCCGCGCTCCTCGGCGATCACGCCGGCATTGACGAGATTGACGCGGTCGCCGCACGCGGGCGTGAGCGCGCCCTTGAGCGCGGCCACGACCACGGCGCGCGTGTCGCGGCCGGCCAGCTCGCCGAGCGCCGTGACCTCGATCTGCGACACGGCGCCGCCGCCGATCTGCACCGCCAGGCTGCCCAGCTTCTCGGCGAGGGCCGCGTAGGGCGCGATCTTGGGATCGGTCACCGCGATGATGTTGACCGCGTTCTCGACCACGCCGCGCTTGAAATAGGCCACGAACTGCTGCGCGATGTCGACCGCGACCTTGCGCTGGGCCTCCTCGGTAGAAGCCCCGAGGTGCGGCGTGAGCGTGACGTTGTCGAGGGCGAGGAGCGGGCTGTCGCCCAGCGGCTCGCGTTCGAAGACGTCGAGCGCGGCGCCCGCGATCTCCCGGGCCGCGAGCGCCGCGATCAGCGCCTTCTCGTCGATCACGCCGCCGCGCGCGCAGTTGATGATGCGCGCGGATTTCTTCATGCGCTTGAATTCCCCCGGTCCGATCAGGTTGCGGGTCTGGTCGCTGAGCGGCACGTGGAGGGTGATGAAATCGCTGTCGGTGACGATGCGGTCGAGGGCGGCCAGCGTGACGCCGAGCTCGGCGGCCTTCTCCGCGGAGAGGAAGGGATCGAAGGCGAGCACGGTCATCCCGGCGGCCTTCGCGACGCGGGCGACGTGGCTGCCGACCTTGCCGAGGCCGACGACGCCGAGGGTCTTGCCCGACAGCTCGACGCCGACCAGGGAGTTCTTGTCCCACTTCTTCTCGCGCATCGTGCGGTCGGCGCGCGCGATGTTGCGGGCGCCGGCGAAGAGCAGGGCCAGGGTGTGCTCGGCGGCCGAGGAGACGTTGCCGAGGGGGGTGTTCATGACGATGATGCCGCGTCGCGTGGCGGCCTCGACGTCGATGGTGTCCACGCCGATGCCCGCGCGGCCGACGATCTTCAGGCGGACGCCGGCCTCCAGCACCGCCGCGCCGACCTTGGTCTTCGAGCGGACCACCAGCCCCTCGTACTCGGGAATCCACCCGAGCAGATCCTTCTCGCTGGGGCCGGGGCGGTAATCGACGGCGATCCCCTCCTCGCGGGTGAGGAGGCGCAGGCCTTCGTCGGCCAGCTCGTCGGCCACGAGAATGCGGGGCATCGGTCCTCTCCTCCCTACTTCACGCGCTCCACGTACTCGCCGGTGCGGGTGTCGACGCGGATCTTCTCGCCGGGGTTGACGAACGGCGGGACCTGGATCACCATCCCGGTCTCGAGCGTCGCCGGCTTGTAGACGTTCGTCACCGTGGCGCTCTTCAGCCCGGGCTCGGTGTCGGTGACCTTCAGGTCGACCGTGGTCGGCAGTTGGACGCCGGTCACCGCGTTGTCGCAGTAGTTCACCAGGATCTCCGAGTTCTCCAGGAGATAGCCCGCCGCGTCGCCGATGAGCTCGCGGTCGAGGTGGATCTCCTCGTAGTTGGCGAGGTCCATGAAGACGAAGTGGTCGGCGTTCTTGTAGGTGAACTGGACTTCCTTCTGCTCGAGCATGGCCTGCTCGAATTTGTCGCTGGGGTTGAAGCGCACCTCCTTGCTGGAGCCGGATTTGAGGTTGCGCATCTTGGCCTTGACCATGCCGCGCCAGTTGCCGGGCGTGATGTGCTGGGTTTCGAGGACGGTGAAGAGCTCACCCTCCACGCGTATGACCATGCCTTTACGGATTTCGGTAGCGAGCAGCATCGATGCACCTCGGTCGGGTCCAGGGGATTCGCGGGGTGGGAAACCGCGTGCGCGCGGCCTCTAGCGGAATCCTGTAGTATAGCGGGAAACGGCTGAAAGTCAATCGAATCAAGGCATCCTGGGCGGTTTTGCTTGCCCGCCTTTTTCGCCGCCCGTATAATCCGGTGTTCCGACCGCTGCCGGCCCTGCCGCGCTCCAGCTCCACGATTCGCGCGCCACCCCCCACATTGCCGCGAGGACCCGTCCATGCCGAGAATCGTCGTCGTCGAGGGCGAGGGCAAGGGCACGGTCTTCGAGGTCACCGGGGAGGCGACGATCGGGCGGTCCTCCCACAACCCGGTCCATCTGGAAGGCACCCAGATCTCGCGCGTCCACGCCCAGGTCATCGTGCGCGACGGCATCTTCCTGATCAACGACTGCGCCTCCAAGAACGGCCTGCGCATCAACGGCCAGCGCTACAACGAGAAGCCCCTGGAGCGCGGCGACCGGATCGAGATCGGCACCGTGACGCTGGCCTGGGATCCGGACTTCGACGTGATGACGCGCGAGGGGAGCGACGGGGGCGTGATCCTGCTCGGGGACGAAGAGCAGGGGGATTCGACCACCTGCGTGCTCACGACCCCGATCGAGACGGAATCGGCGGCGACCGAGGGGAGCGTGGGCCTGGCGGGCGCGGGCGCCGGTCCGGGGAGCGGCGCGGCCGGTGCGGCTGCGGCGACGCTGACGCCCGCCCAGGCGCTGGAGTCCGCCCACCGCCGGCTCAAGGCCGTGTACGACGTCATTTCCGTCACCAGCGCGGTCCTCGACGAGCGCCAGCTCATCGACCGCCTGCTCGAGGTGGTCCAGGGGATCTTCGGGGCCGAGCGCGGCGCCGTCCTCTTCTGCAAGGAGGACGGCTCGGAGATCTACCCCGGCGGCATCCGCGTGCGCGAGGCCGGCTCGCGCGACGTCCCGATCTCGCGCTCGGTCCTCAAGTACGTCCTGCGCGAACGCCGCGGCCTGATCTCCTCCGACGCCGCCAGCGACCCGCGCTTCGACGGCTCCAAGTCGCTCGCCCTCGATCAGGTTAAGTCCGTACTCTGTGCGCCGCTCATCCACAAGGACCGCCTGCAGGGCGCCATCTACCTCGATACGCGCTCGGTGCTGAAGAACTTCGGCGAGGAAGACCTTTCGCTCCTGATGAACATCAGCCGGCAGGCGGCGGTCGCGATCGACAACGTGCGCGCCTACACGCGCACGCGCGAGGAGGTGAGCCAGCTCCGGCGCCGCCTCCTCGACGACCACGCGATTATCGGGGAATCGCCGCAGATCCGCGAAGTCCTGCACCGCATCGAGAAGGTGGCGGGGACGAATTCGACGGTGCTGATCACCGGCGAGACCGGCACGGGAAAGGAGCTGGTCGCGCACGCGATCCATCACGAGTCGAGCCGGCGCAACAAGGCCTTCGTGGCGGTGGACTGCACGGCGATCAGCGAGACCCTGCTGGAGAGCGAGCTTTTCGGGCACGAGAAGGGGGCCTTTACCGGCGCGGACCGGCTCAAGCCCGGGCGGTTCGAGCTGGCGAACGGCGGGACGATCTTCCTCGACGAGATCGGCGACATGAACATGGCGACGCAGATCAAGCTGCTGCGCGTGCTGGAGGAGCGGGCCTTCACGCGCGTCGGCGGCGTGCGGCTGATGAACGTGGACGTGCGGATCGTGGCGGCGACGAACCAGCACCTGGAGCTGCGGATCAAGGAGGGGCGGTTCCGGGAAGACCTGTACTACCGGCTGGCGGTGGTGCCGATCCAGTTGCCGCCGCTGCGGGAGCGGCGCAGCGACGTGCCGATCCTGGCGCAGCACTACCTGAAGAAATTCGCGCAGGAGAACGGCCGCACGCAGCCGGAGCTGGCGGGCGAAGTGCTGGCGGCGCTGGCGGGCTACGCCTGGCCCGGGAACATCCGCGAGCTGCGCAACGTGATGGAGCGCGCGCTGGTGCTCTCGGAAACGGGCACGATCGGCGTGGATGACCTGCCGCTCAATCTGCGCAGCGGCGGCGGCGGCGGCGGCGCGGCCGGCGCGAGCGGCGGCGCGGGCGCGGTGAGCGCGTCCGGCGCGGCGACCGCGGCGGTGCCGGGGGAGGAGGACCTGGCGATGGCCGAGGCCGTGCAGCGCCTGGAACGGCGCATGATCCAGCGCGCGCTCGATCGGGCGCGCGGCAAGAAGATCGAGGCGGCGCGGCTGCTCCAGATCAGCCGTCCGACGCTCGACAAGAAACTCAAGGAATACGGTCTGGAATTGCCCTAGCGGGAGTGACCCCTGTGGCGATCCAAACGACGTGCGCCGGCTGCTCCAGCTCGTTCGGCGTGCCCGACTTCCTGGCGGGGATGATGACGACCTGTCCGCGCTGCCAGCGCGAGGTGCTCGTTCCCGGCACGATGGACAGCCTGATGAACGCGGCCGATGACGCGGTCGAGGTCCTGCCGTCGGCCGGCGCCGGGCCGCGCTACGAGCGCCGCCAGCGGTCCGCGATGTGCCCCTCGTGCGGCTGGAAGACCTACGACGAGGACTGGCGCTGCGAAAGCTGCGGCGCCTGGAACCGCGCCTTCCTGCGCGTGTTCACGATCTTCGCGGCGGTGTTCGGGACGGTGTTCGTGCTGCTCGGGCTGTCCATCTGGCGCTACTACGTCATTCAGGGGTATCGCGTAGACCTCCAGGTCAAGGCCCAGGAGCTGTGGGCCCGGCGCAAGCAATGGTACGAGGGGGACAAGGGCTTCAAGCGGCTGAAGAGGATCCAGGAGGAGCACGGCTGGTCGGACGGCCCGGTGCGCGGCTGGGCGCTCACGATTCCCGAAGTCGAGGTGCCCTGGATCTCGATTTCCGAGGGCGGTATCGCGCACTTCAACGCCAATCTCACCGAGCACGTCGGCAAGCTCGTCCCGGCGATCCGCTACTCCATCTTCATTCGCCAGCGCTACCGGTGGAACAGCGAAATCAACCAGTGGGAGGAGGACGGGCCCTTCCAGGAAGACCTGCCGTGACGGCGTCGGCGGCGGAGCCGGAGGGGAGCGCGGCGGCGGCGACGGGGCCGGCAGAGGCGGGCGGGGGAGGACCGGGGGACGCATCCGGAAAACACCGCAAGCCCTGGAAGCGCCGCTTGCGGCGGCGGCTGCGCGAGCTCGGGCTGTGGACCGCGGTCGAGTACGCGCAGTTCCTGGGGTTTCGGCTCGCCGAATTCGCCTTTGCGGCGCTCCCGGCGGCGGCGGGGGCCGCGCTCGGGCGCACCCTTGGGCGCCTCGCCTGGGCCGTGCTGCCGCGCGTGCGCGCCGAGTCGCTCAAGAACCTGCGCCTCGCGCTCGGGGATGCCCTCGATGACGCGGGGCGGGCCGACCTGGGGCGGCGCGCGCTCGAGCACCTGGGCGCGGCGGTGCCGGATGCGCTCCACTTTCCGCGTCGCGTCGGGCGCGCGGCGGGCGGGACGGGCGGGACTGGCGGGGCGAGCGGCGCGAGCGGCGCGGCGGGCGGCGGCAGCGGACGGCTGGACCGGTACGCCGTGGTCGAGCGGCTCGACCTCACCGCGGAGGCCCTGCGCGCCGGGCGCGGCGTGCTCTGGGCCGTGCCCCACCTCGGCAACTGGGAATTCGCCGGACTCTTCGCCGCCGCCTCAGGGATTCCCATGAGCGCGGTGGCGCGCCCCATGCCCAACCGCTTCATCGACGCGGAAGTCCGCCGCCTGCGCTCGCGCACCGGCCAGCAGATGCTCGACCGCAAGGGCGTGATCCGCGACGTGCTGCGCGCGCTCAAGGCGGGCGGGGTCGTCGCCATGGTGCTCGACGTCGAACCGGACGAGGGCGGCCTCGAGGTGCCCTTCTTCGGGCGCCCCACGCGCTTCTTCGAGACCGCCGGCCTGCTGGCGGTGCGCACCGGGTGCGCGGTGATTCCGAGCTGGGTACGGCGCGACGGACCGCTCCGCTACCGCATGGGTTGCGCCGAGAGCCTGGTCGCGCGCCCCGGGGAGCCCGCCGATCTCGAGATCGCCCGCATCACGCGCGCGGTGGCCGCCCACTTCGAGGCGTTCATACGGCGATCGCCCGAGCAGTACGCCTGGGCGCTGCGCCGGTGGCGGGAAGGGCCGCGCGGCGGGGGCCAGGGCCCCGTTTGACGCCGGACGCCGCGAGCGCTCGCGGGCTCGTAGCGGTTGCATTGGTATCATCCCTGAACGCGCCACGCGCGCCGGTCCATTCTCATGCGACGAGGAGTCGGCCATGCCGGAGTCCATTCCCGCGCGTTCGCGGCGCGCCCGCGTGCTCAAGTCCCTGGCGATCGGCTGCGGAGGCCTGCTGCTGTTCGTGCTCTTCGTCGTCGGCGTCGCATTCCTCTTCACCGGGGACCAGAAGAAACTCCTGGCGGCCCATCTGGACGCGCTGGCCGCCGGCGACCTGGACACGGCGATGAAGTACGTGGACGCGAGCCACATCCGCAAGGAGGAACTCGCCGCGATCGTCGACCAGAATCCTCGGGTGTTCAAGGGTACCGAGCGCGCCTATCCCGAGCGCAAGGTCTCGACCGAGGGTTCGGAAATCGGCGTGGACATCACGGGAACCGACGGCCAGGCGTACCGGATCCGCTATTTCTTCAGCGCGGGCGCGGACGGCTGGAAGATCACCGGCCTCGCCTCCAGCGCGCTGTGGATCGGCCCGCGGGTCCTCACCGTCTCCCGGATCGAGACCAGCGCCGAGCGCGGGGAAAAGGCGTGGCAGATCCGGATCAGCTTTCAGGTCACCGGCTGGACCGGGGAAGAGAAGGAGGGCAAGCTGTGGCCCGACGTGTCGGTCCTGGCGGGGCTGGCCGACCCGAAGGGCAAGGTCCTGACGGAGGTGAGGGAGGTCGCGCGCTTCGCGGACGGCGTGGCGGTGCGCCCGCAACCGCTGACGGGGGAGGCGCGCTTTCGCATCCCGCGTGAAGAGCCCTGGGAGGAGTATCGGGCGACCGTCGGCGCGCGGGACAATCGAACGGGAAAAAGCGCGTTGCAGACGATCACGCTCGATCGTCGGTGACGGGAGCCGGACAGCGCGCCGTGCCCAGCCACGCCGATCGGCCGCGCGGCGCGTTCGCAGTTCCGCCTTCCGCGGCTGACGCCAAGGGTCGATGCGGGCGTGGGCGCCTCGATCGGGTGAGCGGAGGCGGAATCGCACGAGCCTGGTCTGCAGGGCTGCGCGTGGCGTCCGCCCCTTGCAACCGCGCGTCGGGCTCGCTCCGCCCCGGCACCTAGGTAGAAAGCCTGACCTCCGGTGAGAACGAGGATCAGCGCGCGCCCTCAGGCGGAGGCAGGTCCCACAGCCCGCCCGTCGTCAGCGCGCTGTGCATGGTGCGGTACTGTTCGAGCGACCGGCGGTGGAACTCCGGCTCGATGCGCACGGCTTCCCGGGCGATTTCCTCGCAGTAACCGCAACGGCGGCAGTCCAGCGCGGCACAATCGCGCTTTTCGAAGGCGGCCAGGAAATCGCGCGGGATGCGCGCCGCGTCGATGTGGATCGGTTGGTCCGGCCGGGGGAAGAGCATGCCCTGGCTTCTGACCAGGTCGAGCAGGCCCCAGAGCTTGCCGGGTGGCAGTTGGAAGGGCTTGAAGAACCACCGCAGGAACCAGGACCACGGGCGGCGGACCGGTTGCTTGAAGCAGTAGGGCAGGAGCAACTCGGCGAGGTTGCCCTCGAAACGCCGCGCGCTGTAGGCCGCCACGCGCCGCAACAGCTCGGCGGACGGCATCCCGCGCTCGATCAGCTTGAAGGTGGTGTACCCCAGCGCCTCGTAGCGCGCGACGTCTTCGGGCCGGATCCAGCCGGACTTGATGAAGAGCGCGGGGTCCTCCAGCCGCATCTGGGAGCAGCGCAGGAAACAGTAGTCGACGAAAACGGTGCGCGAGCCATCGGAGCTGTGGGCGAACCCGTTCTGGTGGTAGCTCTGGAGCGGGCAGTTCGGCAGGCAGCTGTGGTTTGCGATCAACTGCAGGTCGCAACGCACCGCCGCGCGGATGGCGGCGAGACGCGGGAAGTCGCGATTGATCGAGAAGCTCTCCAGGTTGATGGCGTCGGCGCCGAGGTCTTCCCAGAAGCGAGCGCGGCGGGGCGTGTCCACCTGGGCGTAGATGCCGACCTTGACGGAGAACCGGGGGAAGCGGGCCTTGATGACCTCGAGCAGGAAGGGAGTGGAGACGGTGAGGTGCCGAACCCCCAGGGTGCCGAGTTTTTCGAGCAGGCGCATGAGCTGCCGCTGCCAGGCGCGGGTCCATTCGCGGTTCCCCTGGCACGAACTGTTGAGCAGGTAGTTGAAGGCGATGCCGTGGCGGGAGAGCACGGCGATGTAGCGGGCGAGGTCGGCCTCGGTGAGGGGGCTCGCCATGTAGCTGGCGCGGCCGCCGCCGACGGGATCGCTCGGGAGTTTGCCGTATACCTCTACGACCGGGTAGCGAGCGAGCTCCGGGACGAGCTCGGGATCGTAGTTGGCGGGGACGGTGAGTTTCATCTCCTGGCTCATCCGGCACGGTCGTTCCGCCGGGACGGACGCTCGCGGATGGACGGCGGGTTGGCGACGGCGGGCATTCTAGCCGTGCCTGGGACGGGCCAACAAGCCAAATCGCGCCGCCTGCCGGCG
Organism: Planctomycetota bacterium; assembly: GCA_016220045.1. Classification (GTDB taxonomy): domain Bacteria; phylum Planctomycetota; class MHYJ01; order WSZJ01; family JACPWG01; genus JACRIP01. The sequence goes on along the minus strand of JACRIP010000534.1, from coordinate 133 downwards.
CCGAAGGACGCAGGGGAGAGTCGCCGTTCTCGGCCTCCCGGCGACTGCGTTCCCCCCGCTCGCGGGTTTCCGAAACCGCCGGCCGCGGCGGCGGAGCCCTGCCGCGGCGGCGGGCGCGCCCTGCCCCTGCGCC
>JACRIP010000533.1 GCA_016220045.1 Planctomycetota bacterium | reverse complement strand
CCCCCGATGGTCGCAAGCCCCCGCAGGAATTCAGGTCATGTCCCCGTTTTGCTCCCCCTGAGCGGGCAGGTAGTGTTACCCCGCTTTGAACCAGGCCCGCGCTGCCACGGTGTTCTCGGCAAGCCGCGAAGTCGCCGTGAAGCGATGGAAAACCGACCCGGCGGGACGAACCCTACCGCCGCCGGCCCGCCTGCGCCAGCAGCGCCAGCGGCTCCGCGAATCCGCCCCCCGCGCCGGCCGCGCCCGTGGGCAGCGCGCCGACCGCACGCGCGGCCCGCAACCACCCCGGGTGTACCGCCACTCCCGCACGCGCGGGGTCCCCCTCCCCCGCCGCAGCGGGGGAGGGTCGGGGAGAGGGTAGGTTCGCGCTACCCTGCGTTCCCGCACCCGCTGCTCCAGCCCACCCCGCACCTCCCCCCCACCCGCGCGCGGCGAGCGCCCCGACCAGGAGCGCCGCCGCGTAGCGCAGCACCACCCCGGCGCGCCGCCGCCACACCACGCCCGCCGCCCGCGCCGCCGCCCGGCTCGCCGCGCCGCGCGCCCGCTCCGCCGCCTCCTCCGGCGTCACGCCCGGCAACTCTCCGAGCGCCGCCACCACGCCGCGCAGCGACTCCGCCTCGCGTCGGCACTCAGAACAGTCCCGTAGATGCGCCTCCAGCTCGGCGCGTCCCGCCGCGCCCAGCTCGCCGCCCAGCTCCTCCGCCAGCCGTTCGTCCGTTTCGTCGCAGTTCATCGGTCTCCTCCGCTTTCGGCAGCGAGCCGTTCCCGCAGTTTGCGCAGCGCGCGCACGTAGTGGGTCTTCGCCGAACCGGCGGAGATCCCCTGCGCGCGCGCGATTTCCTCAAACGTCTCCGCGTCGTACACCTTGGCCACCAGCACCGCCCGCTGCGCCGCGCTCAGGACCGTGAGCGCCGTCGCGATCCGCTCCCGCCGCTCCGCCGCTTCGGCGGCGCCCGCCGCCGTTGCCGTACACCCTGCGACCCGGTCGCCCGCCGCCGCCGTGCGCGCGGGCGTCGCGTCCGCGGGGTCTGCGGCGTATACCGTAATCCCCGCGCGGCGCGCCCGCAGCCGGTCGATGCAGCGGTTGATCGTCACCCGCCGCAGCCAGGCCACCCGCTGCCCCTCGCCCGCCGGCACGGCGTGCGTCAGGCTCGAGACCAGCACGTCCTGCACGGCGTCCTGCGCGTCGTGGTGGTTCTGCAACAGCCGGTAGGCCCAGCCGTAGATCCGCCCCGGCAGCTCCGCGAGCGGCGTCTCCGGCCGGGCCACTCCCGGCGCCACGTTCCCGTCGGCCACGGTCACTTCCCCGCGTTCGCGCCCGCCGGTACGAAGGAGGTCGCCGTCAGGACCACGTCCCGGTCGGCCAGCGATTTCCCGTCGAAGCGCCATACCACCTGGTTCTCCGCCGGCTGTGCCTCCGCCGCCGGGGCCAGGCTGTCGTGCGCCGTCACGCGACCCGGCAGGGTCACGCTGACTTCCCAGTTCTCGTCCATCAGGTCGCCGGAGATCTCGCGTGCCGTACGGTGGAACTCGTAGCTGGCGACCATCCCGTCCGCCGCGCCCGCGGCCACGCCCGCCACGCGCAGCGCACGCTCCAGCGCCGCGTGCTGCTCCGCCTGCAGGCGCTGCGCCAGCCGCACGATCCCGTCCCAGTCGCTGCGTGTCACCAGGTCGAGCGCCTCCGCCTGGAGCGTGGGCGCGGCGAGCACGCCGAGCACCGCCTCGTGCGCCGCCAGGAAGGCCGCCTGCGGCACCGCGTCCCCCGCGTCCGCCCACGCCTGGTGCAGGTACACCGACGCTTCGTGCCGCCCGCACTCGATCAACACGCCCACCACCGCCGCGCGGTCCTCGTCGGTCAACTCGCTCGGGTCCTTCCCGGAGAGCTGCTTCATCGCGGGCGTTTCCAGCAGCCGCTCCTTCCCCTGCTCCACGGCGCGCCAGGTGCGCCCCCGATACGTCCGCTGGAAGTGGTAGTAGGTGCCCGCCGGCCCGGACTCCACGGTCAGGCGGGTCGGAAACGCGAGCGCGGTCGCCGCCGCGTCCGCCGGCGCGTAGCTCGACGGCAGCGCGCCGCCCGCCGCCACCGCTCGGGTCGCCGTGCGCGTCAGGGTGACTCGTCCCTCAGCGTCGGCTTCGCTCGTCTCTTCCACCTGCCACCCGCTCGCCGCCGTGGGCAGCGCATCCCCGCTCTCCACGTCGTTCGCGTCCCCCTTCACCCGCACCTGCACCACGGCCGAGCCGTCCGGCGCGACCACAATGGACTCCTTGCGCTCCAGGCATCCCGTTCCCGCCGCTACCCCCAGCACCGCGGCTACCAGTACCCTCAGCAGTCGTCGCATCACACGTTCTCCGATGGGTTGATGGAATCGTTCGACGTCTGCTCTCTTGACGGATGGACCGGCGCTTTGGAAGACAGGAAAGTGGGAAATCCCGCGCCTAGGCAATTGCGGATTGACGCAAGCCAGCAATGCCAGGAGCCAATCCGCAATTCGAAATCCGAAATCAGCAATCGATGGTGTCGCCCCGGCAAGCCCCGTTCGCCTGACGCGCACTCTATCAAAACCGTCGTCTCTCGGTGTGTTCCGTGTGTTCGGTGGCTATCTACTCCGGACTTCTCATTCACTCCCCGCCCCCGCCCCCGCCGCACCACCCGGCAGCGCGACTTGCGCGCTCGCCGACGCCGGCACCCGCGCCTCCGGCGTCAGGATGCCCCGGAAGTTCAGCGGGTCCGCCGCGCCCACCACCACCGGTTCCCCCGCCGGACCCCGCCGCCGCACGCCCCGCAACAATTCCACCGCCTCCGGCAGCGCGTACTGCTCGCCGTCGAAACCCGCGACGAACCGCCCGCCCCGAACGTGGCCCTGGGCCTCCAGCTCGCGAAAGTGCCGCAGCAGGTCGCGCCACGGCACCGGCACCCGCTCCCGCACGATCGTCTTGCGGAAAACCACCCCCGTACGCCGCAGCAGCCGCTGCGCCACGAACCCGACCGTCGCCGGATCGGGCGGTACTACGGTAGAGACCTGGTCTGGCGCCGCCGCGCCGCGGAACCCGTTCCAGCGCCCGGAGGCCGCCATCGCCGCCGCGCCCGACCGCGCGCCCGGCCGGTGCCGCCGCCCCGGCGGCACGAGCAGCGCCCGCAGCCCGCCGAAGGCATCGCAGGTCGCCGCGCCCTGGCCGACCAGTTCCGCGAGCCCGATCTCGACATGCCCCTCCAGCAGCCGCGCCGCGCGCGCCAGCTCCGGCGCAAAGAGCGCCCCGCGCGCCGCGAGCGCCGCCGCCAGGTCTTTCGCCGGGCCGCCCACCCGCGTCAGATCCGCCGGCCCCGCCAGCCGCAGCCAGTCATCGAGCTCCTCGCGCGGCAAGAGGCACAGCGGCGCGCGCCGCAGCGGACCGGACCCGCCGCCCCACAGCCGGCCCCACACCACGGCCCCGCCCAGCGTCGCCTGGTCGAGCCACTCGCGCCGATAGCCGCGCACCCGCACCGGCAACACGCTCCCCTCCCAGGCCGCCGCCGGCGACTCGAACCCCGCCAGCCGCCGCACCACCTCCACCACCCCGCGCGGGCCTTCCACGCGATGGGCCGGATCGGCGAACTGCCAGCAGGCGAGAAAACGCAGGAAGTCCGCCGCGCTGACCGCCTCGATCTCGCGGCGTAGCCGCTCCACGGTGTAGCGGTGGATGCGCGCGAGCAGCCGGCGGTCGCACCAGCCCGGGCGCCCTTCCTCGAAGCGCCCGCGCAGCACCACCCCCTCGCGTTCGAGTACGTAGAAGTCCGGGTCATCCCCCGAGACCGGCCCGAGCGCCTGCAGGCGACCGCGCAGCAGGGCCTTCGAATCGCGCACCGTCTCCGCCGCGTACCAGCGGCCCTCCGCGTGCGCGACGCGGCCGGCAGCCGCCAGTTCGTCGAGCCACGCGCCCCAGGGCCGCGCTTCGTCGTCGGTGACATACCCCATCCACCCGAGGGCCTCATGGACCTCCTCGGCGTTCTCCGGGCGCGGCCACGCCTCCTCGCGCACGCGCCGGATCGCCTCCGGGTCGAGCGCGCCGATCTCCTGCGCGCGCGCGGGATCGAGCCCGCGCCGACTCAGCACCGCCTGGGTGCGGCGCTCTTCGAGCGGCGCATCGTCGAGAAAGCTGTACGGATGCGCCGCGAGAATGGCGCGGGCAAAAGGCGACGGCTCCGGCGTGTCCACCGCGACGCGGCGGATGCGCCCGTCGGCCAGCCCGCGCAGCACCTCGAGGAAGCCGTCGAGGTCCATCGCTTCGTACAGGCAATCCTCGATGGTCTGGCGCACCATCGGGTGTTCCATGGGCACGTCGATGTCCGGACCGGGGAGCGTTTCCGGGCAGGCGAGCGCGCCCGGGAAGGCCAGCGCCAGCAGGTCGTCGGCGCGGAAACGCAGGAGCGGCGCCGGCACGCGGCGGCCGCTGCGGGCGCGCTCGACCAGGAGCGAGCGCGTGACGTTCCAGCGCCAGCGCGCCGTGAAGAGCGGCGAGGCGAGCAGCGCCTGCACGAGCAGGTGGGGCGCGTGCTCGGCGTCGAGGTAGTCGAAGACCTCGTCGAGCGGGAAGGAGTGGAGCGGCGAGAGCGAGAGCAGGATCGCCTCTTCGGTCGCGGCGGCCTGGAGCTCGAAGCCGAAGCCGCGGCAGAAGCGCTTGCGCAGCGCGAGTCCCCAGGCGCGGTTGACGCGCAGGCCGAAGGGGGCGTGGATGACGAGCTGGGTGCCGCCGCTTTCGTCGAAGAAGCGCTCGAGCACCACGCACGTCTGCGTGGGGAGCACGCCGAGCGCGGTGCGCGCGGCGGCCAGGTATTCGGCGGCGGCGTGGGCCGCCGGCTCGGCGATGCCGGCGGCCGCGGCCAGGGTCGGGGCATCGCCGTAGTCTTCGCGCAGGCAGGCGACCTCGGCGGCGAGCTCGCGCGTGCGCGCCGGGGCCTCCCCAAGCCAGAAGGGGAGCGACGGCGGGTGGCCCTGCGCGTCGGCGACCCGGACCACGCCGGGCGCGATGCGCAGGATGCGCCAGGAAGCGTTGCCGAGCTGGAAGACGTCCCCGGCGGTGGCCTCGACCGCGAAGTCCTCGTTGAGCGTGCCGATCAGCGTCCCTTCGGGTTCGAGGAGGACCTGGTAGTCGGCGGTGTCGGGGATGGCGCCGCCGGAGGTGATGGCGGCGAGGCGTGCGCGCCGGGTCGCGAGCAGGCGCCGCCCCACGCCGTCCCGGTGCAGGAGCGCGCCGCGGCCTCCGCTCGTGTGCAGCGCGACCGTGGCGTCGAAATCGGCCCGGGTCAGTTCCCGATAGGGCCAGGCCCGGCAGGCGGTCTCGTAGAGCCGGTCCTCGGGCCAGGGCTCGGCGACGCAGGCGGCGACCACCTGCTGGGCAAGGATGTCGAGCGGGCGGCGCGGGAGCACGGTGCGGTCGAGTTCGCCGCGCCGGACCGCGCGGAAGAGCGCCGCGCATTCGAGCAGCTCGTCCTGGGTGAGCGGGAAGACCCGGCCCTTGGGCGTGCGCCCGACCCCGTGCCCGGCGCGGCCCACGCGCTGCAGGAAGGTTGCGATCGAGCGTACGGAACCTACCTGAAGCACGATGTCGACGTCGCCGATGTCGAGCCCGAGTTCGAGCGAGGCGGTGGCGACCAGGGCGCGCAGCTTGCCGGCCTTGAGGCGCTGTTCGGCGTCGAGCCGGCGCGCGCGCGCCAGGGAGCCGTGCTGGCAGGCGACCGCGTCGGCGCCGAGGAGGGGGGTGAGCCGCGCGGCCAGGCGCTCCGCCAGCTTGCGCGTGTTGACGAAGACCAGCGTGGTGCGGTGGGCGCGGATCAGCTCGGCCATGCGCTCGTAGATCTCCTCCCAGACCTCGTGGGAGCAGACCGCGGTGAGGGGGGAGCGCGGGATCTCGACGTCGATGTCGAGCTCGCGGCGGTGGCCGACGTCGACGATCGTGCACTCGCGGCCCGCGCCGACCAGCAGCCCGGCGGTTTCGGCGATCGGCCGCTGCGTCGCCGACAGGCCGATGCGCTGGAGCGGCGCGCCGGCGAGCGCGTCGAGGCGCTCGAGCGAAAGCGCGAGGTGGCTGCCGCGTTTGTCGCGCGCAAGCGCGTGGATCTCGTCCACGATCACCGAACGCGCGCCGGCGAGCACGCGGCGGCCGCCCGCGCTGGTCAGCAGCAGGTAGAGGGATTCGGGCGTGGTGACCAGGATGTGGGGCGGGCGGCGGGTCATGGCGGCGCGCGCCGCGGCCGGCGTGTCGCCGGTGCGCACGAGGACGCGGATTTCCGGCAGCGTCGGGTCGAGCGCGCGGAGTTCGGCGAGGGGCGCTTGCAGGTTTTTCTGCACGTCGTTGGACAGGGCCTTGAGCGGGGAGACGTAGACCACGGACGTCGCGTCCGGCGGGTGAGGGCCGAGGCGGAGCAGGCCGTCGAGCGCGAAGAGGAAGGCGGCGAGGGTCTTGCCGGAGCCGGTGGGCGCGGCGATCAGGGTGTGGCGGCCGGCGGCGATCGCGGGCCAGCCTTGGCGCTGCGGCTCGGTGGGCGTGCCGAGGCGGGTGGCGAACCACCGGCGCACCGTCGGGTGAAAGGGCGCCAGCGCGTCGGGTGCGGCGGGCTTGGGGGGTTGCGACACTTTGCGGCCTCGTCGGAGTAGATAGCCACCGAACACACGGAACCCACCGAGCGACGACTCTTTTTGATTGGCCGGAGGGCGTATAGCTCGGTCCTCGGCCGCAGTCGCGGCGCAAGTTCGTGGCGACCACGTACGGGCCGCAGGCCGAGCACTTTACAAAAAAAAGACGTCTCTCGGTGTGTTCCGTGTGTTCGGTGGCTATCGTTCTGGTTCGACCTGCTCACTCGGCTTCGCGCTTTCCCAGCGCACTTCGCCATCCACGACCACGACCCGCACGTTACCCTGCCAGAGCGTCGCGGGCTGGTCGAGCCGGACCGCGGGGTCGAGCACGACGAGGTCCGCGAGGTAGCCGGGCGCGAGCCGGCCCAGCTCGCCCTCGCGCCCGATGGCGTACGCGGACCCCTCGGTGTAGGCCGCGACCGCCGTATCTACGGTAACCGCCTGGTGCGCGTTCCAGCCGTCCGCAGGCCGGCCCTGCTCATCGCGTCGGGTCATCGCCACGGCCAGACCTTGCAGCGGCGCGGCGGTCATCACCGGCCAGTCCGAGCCGAACGCCAGCCGCGCTCCGGCCGCGGCCAGCGCCCGCCAGGCGAAAGTCATCGGCAGGCGGCGCGCGCCCAGGTTGAGCGACCAGACGCCGTCATCGGGCGTTTCCCCGAAGGGGTTGGCGTGGAACGGCTGCATCGACGCGATGACGCCGAGGCGGGCGAAACGCGGCACGTCGGCCGGGTCGACGACCTCGATGTGCTCGATCCGGTGGCGCAGGTGGAGGTCGGGGTGCCGGGCGATCGCGGCCTCAAAGGCGTCGAGCGCCAGCCGCACGGCCGCATCGCCGATCGCGTGCAGCGCGACCGGGAAGCCCCGGGCGTGCGCGCGCTCGACCAGCCGCCGCAGGCGCTGCGGGGTGAAATTCGGCTTCCCGCGCGCCGTGTCCTGCTCGTAGGGCGTCAGCATGAACGCGGTTTTCGATTCGATCACGCCGTCGAGAAAGCCCTTGAGAAAGCCGAAGCGCAGGAAGGGGGAGGCGTGGCGGCGGCGGAGCGCCGCGTACTCGTCGAGGTCGCCGTCGAGCGGCGGCGAGAGGCTGAGGCGGATCGGCAGTTCGCCGCGCTCCGCCAGCTCCGCGAACAGGGCGAAGTCGTCGGTGCTGTGCGTGATGTGGTCGACGGAGGTGATGCCGAGCTCCAGGCAGTACCGTAGGGCGGTGCGGGCGGCGCGGCGCAGGGTCGCGGCGTCCGGCCCGGGGACGTGCTCGTCCACCAGGCCGGTGGCGCTTTCGAGGAGGACGCCGGCGGGGGTGCGGCCGTCCGCTTCGCGCACGATGCGGCCGTCTTCGGGATCGGGCGTGGCGGCGGTGACGCCGGCGCGCGCGAGCGCCTGCGAGTTGGCCCAGGAGGCGTGGCCGTCGTAGCTCTCGAGGTGGACCGGGCGGTCGGGGACGGCGCGGTCGAGGTCCTGGCGGGTGGGAAAGGCGCCGGGCGGGACGATGCCGTACTGCCAACCGCGCCCGAGCACCCAGGTGTCGGCGGGGTGAGCTGCAGCGAAGCGGCGCAGCGCCGCCAGCGCGCCCTCCAGGGTGTTCTCGGTAGAAAGGTCGGCCTGCTCGGCGGCGAGCCCGCCGGAGAGGAGATGGATGTGGGCGTCGTGGAAGCCCGGAAGGAGGTGTGCGCCGCAGGCGTCGAGGAGGCGGCAGCCGGGCGACGCGGCGGCGGCGGCGCGGATTTCGGCATCGGCGCCGACCGTGGCGATGCGGTTGCCGCGCACGAGCAGGGCGGTGGCGGAGGGCGTGCCGAAGACGACGCCGTTGACCAGCGCAAGCGTGGCCGGTGGGGCGGCGGCAGGCACGGGCGGCGGGGCGGAGCGCGGCTCGCTGCAGCCGGCGGCGAGGAGCAGCAGGGCGAGCGCCAGGGGCGCGAGCCGGGCGAGCGGCGCGGGGCGGCTGGGGCGGGGAGTGGGGGAGAGCAACATGCTGTGGCCTCGTCGGCGTTGATCGCCACCGAACACACGGAACACACCGAGAGACGACTT
>JACRIP010000532.1 GCA_016220045.1 Planctomycetota bacterium | reverse complement strand
CGGCGCGCCGGACGGTCGCCCCGCCGGCTCGTACAGGTTGTACTCGATGCGGTCCGCGCGGCCGTCCGCCGCCGTGAATTCAAGCAGGGGCACGGGTGCATTCCTCCAGTGCGGACCGGATTTCGTCCACCGTCGCCGCATCGGTCTCGACCGCGGCGCGCGCCGCCAGCGCCGCCCGCGCTTCCGCGCCGCCCAGGCGCCCGAGCGACCACGCCGCGTGCCCCCGCACCAGCGGCTCGCCATCGGCCAGCGCGCGCACCAGCGCGGGCACGGCCGCGGGGTCGCCGCTGTTGCCCAGCGCGACGACGACGTTGCGCACGAAGCCGCGCCGCTTGGCCCGCAGGATCGCGCTGCCGCGGAAGCGCGCGCGGAACTCGGCCTCGCCGATCGTGGCCAGCTCGATCAGGTCGGGCAGGTGGTTGCCCGGCCGCGCCAGGAATTCGCCACCCGCGGCGCGCCGCGCGAACCGGTTCCACGGGCACACGTCCTGGCAGTCGTCGCAACCGAAGATGCGGTTGCCGAGGAGGGGACGCAGCGCGCGCGGGATCGCGCCGCGGTGCTCGATGGTCAGGTAGGAAATGCAGAGCTTGCTGTCCACCACGTAGGGCGCGACGATGGCCCGGGTCGGGCAGGCGTCAATGCAGCGGACGCAGCGCCCGCAATGGTCGGCGTGCGGCCGGGCGCCGCCCCCTCCCACGCCGCCGCCCCCGCCTGCGAGGTCGAGGTCGGTCAGCAGTTCGCCGAGGAAGACCCACGACCCGAGCCGGCGCGTGATCAGGTTGGTATGCTTGCCCTGCCAGCCGAGGCCGGCGCGCGCCGCCCAGACCTTTTCCATCACGGCGCTGGTATCGACGGCGCGCCGGAAGGTCGCCCCCGGCGCGACCTGCGCCAGCTCGGTCGCGAGGGCCTCCAGCCGTTCGCCCACGACGCGGTGGTAGTCGGCTCCCCACGCGTAGCGCGAAATCCGCCCGGTGCGGCCGCCCGCGGCGTGCGCCTGCGGCGTCCAGTAATTGAGAGCGAGGCAGATCACGCTGCGCGCGCCCGGCAGCAGCACGCGTGGATCGGCGCACGCGCCGAGGTGGCGCTCCATCCAGCGCATCTCCGCGTGATACCCGAGGCGCAGCCATTCGGCGAGCAGCGCGCCCGCCGTCAGCGGTTCGACCGGGCAGACCCCGACCGCATCGAACCCGGCCGCGCGGGCGCGCGTCTCCACCAGGGAGCGCACCGCGGAGTCAGCCGTCGTCATCTTCCTGGCCCTTCGTGCTTCCCGCTTGGTGGCCCTTCGTGTTCCCGTCGTCGCTTCGCCTTGCGCGCCGCGCCGTCCGCGCTGTAGAATGGTCCGCTCTCCGCGACCGACCCGACTCTTTCCCCGAGGTATCCGTGGCGCTCTGGGCGATGGACCTGGGCACGTCGAATACCGGCCTCGCGCAATGGGACGACCGCGAGGGCCGGCCGCTCCTCCTGGAGCTGCCCGCGCTCTGCCGCAAGCCCGGCGCCTCCGACCCGCTCGAGGCCCCGCGCACGGTCGCCTCCGCAACCCACGTCCTCGACCACCTCGACTGGGTCTCGCGCATCGGCACCTGGCCGCTCATCCGGCGCTGGTTCTTCCTCGGCCGCCATGCCCTGATCGGCCGCCAGGCGACCGACCTCAACCGCCTGCGAGTCTACCCCAGCTTCCTTCCGGGCTTCAAGCCCTACCTCAGCACCCAGCCGCTCCGGCCCGTGGTCCGCTCCGGCCGCCGCTCCTACACCGCGCGCGACGTCGCCCGCCTGTTCCTGCGCGAGCTCCTCGCCGAAGTCAAGCGCACCACCGGCCACCGCATCCGCGACCTCGTCCTCACCGCCCCCGTCGATTCCTACGACATGTACCGCGCCGAGCTCCTCCAGATCTGCCGCGGGCTCGGCGTCCGCAAGGTCCGCTTCCTCGACGAACCGGTCGCCGCCGCCATGGGCTACGGCCTTTCCCTGAACCGCGACCGCATCATCCTCGTCGTGGACTTCGGCGGCGGCACGCTCCACCTCGCGCTCATCGCCCTCTCGGCGCGCGAGGCCCAGGCGGGAAGCTGCCGCGTGCTCGGCAAGGAGGCGCGCCCGATCGGCGGCGACACCGTCGACCGCTGGCTCATGACCGAGTTCTGCCGCCGCCTCGGCTTCCGCCTCTCCGAGGACGCCCAGGACGAGGTCGTCGTCTCCTGGTTCCGCCTGATGCTCTCCGAGATCCGCCGCGTCAAGGAGTCGGTCTACTTCAACGAGACCGACAGCTTCGGCCTGGTCCCGCCCGAACGCTACCGCTACCTGGAAGAGCAGCTCAAGGGCGCCGCGATCGACCTGACGGTGCGCCGTTCCGACGTGGTCGACGTCCTGCGCGCCAACGGCCTCTACCGCACGCTCGGGGAATGCATGGATGGCGTGCTCGGCCAGGCGGCGCAACACGGGATCTCGATCGACGCGATCGACGAAGTCCTCATGGTCGGCGGCTCCACGCTCCTGCCCGGCATCTACCCGCTCTTCGAGGAGCGCTTCGGCCGCAGCCGCGTGCGCGCCTGGCAGCCCTTCGAGGCCGTCGTCTACGGCGCCTGCGTCTACGCCGCCGAATCCTTCTCCCAGTCCGACTTCATCATGCACGACTACGCGCTCCTGACGCACGACGCCGAGACCCACAAGCCGGAATACACCGTCATCGTGCCGCGCGGCACCCGCTTCCCCACGCCCGCGGACCACTGGCGCCGCAAGTTCGTCCCCACCTGCTCGCTCGGCGAGCCCGAGACCCTGTTCAAGCTCGTGATCTGCGAGATCGGCACCAATTGGGGCGGCCAGAGCCACTTCGCCTGGGACGCGACCGGCCGCCTGCACAAGTTCGGCGTGGGCGGGGGCGGCGCGAGCGGGGGCGGCGGCGCCGTGGGCGCGACCGGCAACGGCGACGACGGGCGCATCATCGTGCCGCTCAACGAATCCAACCCTACGCTCGGCCGGCTCGCGCCGCCGCACTCGCCGAGCGACCGCCTGCCGCGCCTGGAGATCGCCTTCGGCGTCAACTCCGATCGCTGGCTCAACGCCACCGTGCTCGACCTCAAGACCCGCCGGCACCTGATGAAGGAGGAGCCGGTGGTCCGTCTCCTGTGATCACCGTACTCAAGTCGGGTGCTGCCCGAAACCTAACAGCTCCAACACCGGTCGATTGCGGATTGCGGATTTCGAATTGCGGATTAGCTACGGGACTTGCCGGCTTGCGTCAATCCGCAATCCGAAATTCGAAATCCGCAATCCCGGACGCGCGGTCACCCAGCGTAGCCGTAGGGATGAAAGCGAGCGCGCATGGCGGAAGTCCTGATCTTCGTCCTCCTGATCGTCGCGGCGGTGGCGGCCGCGCTCAACCTGTTGCGCGAGCCCCAGAGCGATCGCTACGCCGCCGAGCGCAGCGCCTGGCAGTCGGCGGCCGAGCGGCTGCGGATCGGGGCGGTTCCCGAACCCGGGGGCTTCGGGCTGCGGCTCGTCGGCATCGTCAAGGACTTCACGGTCGCGGTCGAAAGCGTCGACCCGCCGGACTCCGAGAAGCCGCCGATCACCCGGGTGTCCGTGTGGGGCCCGGGCCTGCCCGCCGGACTCTCGGCCACACGCGAGAGCGTGCTGACGCGCGTCCGCAGCGCCTTCGGGTTCAGCGACGTCCAGACCGGCGACGCCGACTTCGACGCCAGGATCCTGCGCGCCGGTCCCGAAGCCGACGTCCTCGGCCGCCTGGACGCGGAACACCGACTCGAACTGCTGCGCTTCGTGGCGCGCGGCGGCGGCCGGATCGAGCGCGGGCGGATCGTCCTCGAAGAGACCGAGGCGGTCACCGATCCGCAGCGCCTGATGGACCTGGTCGCAAGCGCGACCGCGGCCGCGCAGAGCTTCAGCCTGCACGACGACAAGGTCCCGGAGCGGCTGGCGGCGAGCGCCGTGCGCGACCAGATCGACGCGGTCCGGCGGCGTGCGGTCGAGGTGCTGGTGCGCCACTACCCGGTGGCCCCCGAGACGCGACGCGCGTGCGCCACCACGGTCGAGAACCGCCTCAATCCCGCGGACCTGCGGCTGACCGCCGCGCTCCATCTCGGCACGGCCGGTCTGCCGACGCTGGAAGAGCTCTTGCGCGACCCGGCGGTGCCGGACGCGACGCGCGCCCGCGCGCTGGCGCGGCTGGCCGAGGCGCTCCCACGCGAGCGGGCGCTCCCGCTGGTCGAGTTCGGCATGGAAGCGGGCGGCGCAATGCTTCAGGAAGAAGCCGAGAAGTGCCTGCGCGAGATGCGGCATCTACCGGAGACCGCGACGCTCCAACGCTGGCTCGGCGCCCGCCTCGCGCCCACCGTGGAGCTGGCGATCGCGGAGCTGACGGCGCGCCTGGGCTCGGCCCTCGAGCCCGAATTGCGGCCGCTGCTGACGCGCGCCGAAGCCTCGATCCGGGCGGCGGCGGCGACCGCGCTCGGCCATGTCGGCACTGCCGCGTCGATCGAGCACCTGCAATCCTGCGCGCGCGATGCTTCGCTGATGGAGGCGAACGTGCGCAACGCGGTGATCGACGCGCTGCGCGCGATCCGCTCGCGCATGGACGGCGCGCAGGGCGGCTGCCTGTCGCTCGCCGCGGAGGGCGGCGACGCCGCAGGCGCGCTCAGCGTGGCGACGATCGACGCGGGCGCGTTGTCGGTGGCGGAGGCGCGGGACCCGGCGCCGCTGGAGGCCGCGCCCGCGCGCCCGCGTCCCGAAATCCGTCGTACCCAGGAAAACGCCTGAACCTGCCGCCGACGCGAGGCCGTCCGGCTCGTTCGCCGTTCCGCCGTCAGAGGCTGCGGCAGAGGCTGACCGGCAGGCAGAGCCGCTGGCGAACACAGGGGTCGCCCTTACCAAAGGCGGCGGCCGGGCGTAGGGGCGGACCCCTGTGTCCGCCCCGGGGTGGCCCGACCGGCCCGTCTTGCGACCGCTTCTACTCGTCGCCAGGAGAAGTCGCGTGGAATTCGGCCTCACCGACATCTTCCCCCTCGGCATCTTCATGCTCGTCGGGGCGGTCGCGCTCCTCCGCCTCGCCTGGAACCAGGTCGCCATCTCCAAAGCGCGCGAAGTCTGGACCTGGGTCGGCGCCAAACGCGGCTTGGCGATGAAGAACTCCCTGCCCCTCGCCCGCCCGCGTCTCGCCGGCGTGATCGCCGGCCTCAAGGTCACGATCGATACCGTGCGCCGCGGCGGGCGCCACAAGCGCACGTACACGCGCTTCATGGTCGAAATCGACACGCCCCCCGCCGGGCTGACCGCGACCCGCGAGGACCTGCTCACCCAACTCGGCGGCGCGCTCGGTTTCGGCGACCTGCGCATCGGCGATCCGGAGTTCGACCGTGCGGTGCGGCTGCGCGGCGCGGAAGCGGCCGCGGTCGCGCTGCTCGACGCCGCCCGGCGCGACCGGTTGCGGGAGTTTGTGGTCGGCCGCCACGGCCGCATCGAGCACGGGCTCTTGTGCATGGAGCTGCCCACGCTGTTGACCGACGAGAAGGCGATGCTCGGGCACATCGAGTACGTCGTCGACCTGGCCAAGGACCTGGGGCTGCGCGGGGTGCGCCTGCCGCCGCGCCTCCGGCGCAACGCGGAAGCGGATCCGTGCCCCGCGGTGCGCCGCCGCAACCTCGAGCTTCTCCTCCGGGAATTCCCCGAGGCGCCCGAACGGGCGGAGGCCTGCCGCGCCGTGCTCGCGGAGGCGGAGTCGCCCCCCGACCTGGTGCTGCTCGCCAGCCGTCCGCTCGGTCCCGAGGGGTGGCCCGCCTTGCAGCGGCTGGCCTTCGCGCCGGGGCTCGAACCGGAGATCGCGGCGGCGGCGCTGCGCCACCTGGCCCTGGAGCTGCCGCCCGACCGCCGGCTCGCGCTGCTCGAACACGCCATGGAGTCCGAGGCCCCGGCGCTCCACCGGGAAGCGCGCGAACGCATCGTGGAGTTGGGCTACCAGCCGCCGACGGCGGTGCTGCTGCGCTGGCTCGCCGCGCCCGGCGCCCAGACCGTGGCCTACGCCGCGCAATGTATCCTGCTGCGCGACGGCGCGCCGGCGGAAGGACCGCTGCTCTTCGCCCTGAACCGCCCCGAGGTCGCGGTCCGCCTCGCGGTGACCGCCGCCCTGGGCAAGCTCGGCACCCTGGCCGCGGTCGAGCCGCTGCGCACGCTCGCCGCGGACGCGCCGCTCCTGGACGGCGGGCTGCGCGCCGCGACCCGCGCCGCGGTCAAGGAGATCCAATCCCGGCTCGGCGCGGCCGCGGGCGCCGGCCAGCTCTCGCTCGCGCGCACCACCGGCGAGGCCGGCGCGCTCAGCCTCGCCGCGCGCGATGCCGGCGAGCTCAGCCTCGCACCCGAGGGCGTTCCCGCGACCGCCGCCGAAGCCACGGCCGCGGCGGAGTCGGCGCCGGCGGACGGGCCGCCGGCGGCATGCACGGATCGTCACCCCACCCAGGAGAAAGCCTGAGCCATGGGCGCCTATCACCTGCCCGCCGACGCTCGTTTCACGTGCCGGTCCTGCACCAACTGCTGCCGTCACTGGACGGTGACGGTACCCGACGAGGAGCGCGCGCGCCTCGCGGCGCACGACTGGGCGGCCGAGGACCCGGCGCTCGCGGGCGCCACGCTCTTCGACGCCGCGCCCGCCGGTCCGGGCGGCGCGGCGCGCTACACAATTCACCTGAAAGGCGACGGCGCCTGCCCCTTCCTCGCGCCCGACGGCCGCTGCCGCGTCCACGCCCGTTTCGGCGCACGCGCCAAGCCGCTCGTGTGCCAGATCTTCCCCTTCACCTTCACCGAAACGCCCGGCGCGACCTTCGTCGGCATGCGCTTCGCCTGCCCGACGGTCACGCGCGGCGAAGGCGCCCCGATCGCCGCCGAGCGCGAGTCGGTGAAAGACCTGGCGCGCGCATTCGCGAAGGAACTGGGCGGGCGCGCGCCCGCGGCGACGGTGGACGCGGGCGGCGGGCACGAGATCGACTGGCGCGACGCCACGGCGATCGACGCGGCGTTCGCCACCGCCTTCGACGGCCCGGAGGACGCCCCGTCCGACCTGCCCCTCGCGACGCGGGTGGAACGCGCCGCGCGCCTGCTGCGCCAGCTACAGGACATCGATCTCGGGAAGATCCGCGGCAATATCGGGGAGTTCCTGGAGCTGACGGCCGGCGAGCCGACGCCGCCCGACGCCGCTCCCGCCGACGCCGGGGCCGGGGCCGCGGTCCGGCCGCCCCGCGCGGGCGAACGGCTGCTCTTCCGCCGCTTCCTCAACCTCCTCGTCCTCCGCGAGTATCGGGGACAGACCGGGGGGGTCGGCCTGCGCTGGCGGGCTTTCCTGGATTCGCTCCATGTCCACTTCGAGCGCGGCTCCCTGCCCCTCGCCGGGCTCCCGTCCCCGGTCCCGCTCTCCGCCGTTCCGTCCGTGGCTTCGCCGGTGACCGAGCCGGCGGTCGCCGAACTGCTCGCCCGGTTCGTGCGCGTGCGCCGCCACGCCAAGGCCTACATCGCCGGCGGCTTCCACGCCTGGGGCCAGCTCGCCGGTCTCGGGTTCCTCCTGCTCACCCTGCCCGCGCTGTGCTGGTTCGCGCGCGCTTCCGCCGCGGCGCGGGGAGCCACGACCACCGCGCTCGACGACTTCCGCTTCGCCGCCGTCTACCTCGATTTCACGCTCGGCGCTTCGGACCTCTTCGACCGCGCCTCGGTCCGGCTTCAACTCGCGCCGCTCGTCGCTCCCGATGCCGCGCTCCGACTCTTCCAGTGGCTCGCGCGCTAAAGGCGGGCGCGGGCTGAAACCCAGGCGAACATCGCATCGCCCTGCGATTGGGTGATTTGGTGATCGGGTGATTGGGTGATTACGGCGCTCTGACGTGCGGACGGGGGTTCACGATTCTCAGCTACAGGGACCCAATCACCCGATCACCCAATCCGTTACGCTCCAGCGCCACCGCTTCCCGACCGATCATCCGCCCGCCGAGGATCCCATGCGCCTGATTCACACCTCCGACTGGCACCTCGGGCACGTCCTGCACGAGATCCCGCGCGACCGCGAGCACGCGAGATTCCTCGCCTGGCTGCTCGAGGCGCTCGACGCCGAGCAGGCGGACGCGCTCCTCGTCGCAGGCGACCTCTTCGATGCCGCCAATCCGCCCGCCGACGCCCTGCGCGCCTTCTTCGGCTTCGTCGCCGCCGCCCGCCGCCGCCGTCCGCGTCTCGACCTGGTCGTCATCGCCGGCAATCACGATTCGCCCGCCCGCCTCGACGCCCCCGACGCCGTGCTCGCCGCCCTCGGCGTGCGCGTGGTCGGGGCCCTGCCGCGCGCGCGCGACGGCCGCCTCGACGCCGACCGCCTGCTCGTGCCCCTGCACGACGCCGCCGGCGCGCCCGCCGCCCTGGTCGCCGCCGTCCCGTACCTCCGCCCCGCCGACCTGCCCCCGCCCTCCGGCGCCGCCGAAGGCCTGGACGCCCTCGTCGAAGGCGCCCGTGCTCTCTACGCGGATCTCCTGACCACGGCGCGCGCCCGCCGCCGCCCCGGCCAGGCCCTGCTCGCCATGGGGCACTGCTACATGACCGGCACGCGCCTCTCGGAGCTGAGCGAACGCAAGATCCTGATCGGCAACGAACACCCGCTGCCGGTCGATCTCTTCCCCGACGACGTCGCCTACGTCGCGCTCGGGCATCTGCACCTGGCCCAGCAGGTAGGCGGCCGCGCCCACGTCCGCTACAGCGGCGCGCCCCTTCCGCTCGCGCTCGACGAAGCCCGCTATCCGCATCAGGTGCTGGTGGTGGAGCTCGACGGCGAGCGCCTGGCCGGCGTGCGGGAGCTGCGGGTCCCGCGCGCGCTCGACATCCGGCGCATCCCGGAGAGCGGCGACGGGCTGCCCCTGGACGCCGCGCTCGCCGCGATCGCCGCCCTGCCGGCCCGCGACGATCGGCCGGAGGCGGAACGCCCACTGCTCGAGGTCCGCGTGCTGCTCGACCGGCCGGAACCCGGCCTGAAGGCGCGCCTCGAGGCCGGACTTGCCGACCGCCTGCCGCGTCTGGTCAAAGTCACGCCCTGCTACGCGCCGCGCCGCGCCGACGACGCCGCCGCCCCGGCGCCCGCGACCGGCCCGCTCGGCCCCGAGGAACTGTTCCGCCGCAAGCACGCGGCAGACTACGGCACCGACCCGAGTCCAGACCTGCTCGCGGCGTTTCACGAGTTGCTCGAAGCCGTGCAGGCGAAGGAGCGGCCGTGAAGATCCTCGCCATCCGGGGCAAGAACCTGGCCAGCCTGGACGGCGACTTCGAGGTCCGCCTCGACCGCTCGCCCCTTGCCGACGTCGGGCTCTTCGCCATCACCGGGCCGACCGGCGCGGGGAAAAGCACGCTGCTCGACGCGCTCTGCCTGGCGCTCTTCGATCAGGCCCCGCGGTTCGATGCGGCGGGCAAAACGCGCATCGCGGGCGTCGTCGGACAGTCGCTGGTCGCCGACGACAAGCGTAACGCCGTGCGCCGCGGAGCTACCGAGGCCCGGGCCGAGGTGGAGTTCGTCGGCCGTGACGGCCGGCGCTATCGCGCCTGCTGGGTGGTCACGGACGTTGGGCAGCGCACGAACAAGGGCCACCTCAAGGGTGCGTCGCTGGAGGTCCACGATCTCGAAACCGGGCAGCCCCTCACGGGCGTGAGCAACAACACGGAAATCAAGGCTGCGCTTGTGCGACTGCTCGGCTTGACCTACGGGCAGTTCCGCCGTTCCGCGCTGCTCGCGCAGGGCGATTTCGCGGCCTTTCTGAGCGCGACCGCCGACGAACGCGCGAGCCTGCTGGAGGCCATGACCGGCACCGAGATCTACGGCGAACTCTCGCTCGCCGCGCACGAACGCGCCGGGGCGGAGCGCAAGCGGGCCGATGCCCTGGAGGCCCAGCGCGCGGCGATCCCCTGCCTGCCGCCCGAGGCCCGCGACCAGCTCACGGCCGAGGCCGCGCGCCAGGAGCAGGCCGCGCGCGACGCGCAGGCGGCGGCCGAGATCGCGGATAAGGCGTTCGCCTGGCACGTCGCGTTGTCGGGCCTGGCGAACGAGGAGCGGCAGGCGGCGGCGGAGCACGCGGCGGCCGCGAGCGAGCGCGCCGCGGCGGCGGCGAGCGAGCAGGAATTGTCGGCCGTCGAGGCGGTGCAGGACCTGCGCGGCGCGGTCGATGACGCGGATCGGACGGCCGCGACGTTTGCCGCCGCGGAGAAGCTGCGCGGCGAGCGGCAGCAGGAGGGGGCGCGCGCGGAGGCGACGGCGGCGAGCGCGGCGGCGGGCCGGAGAACGGCAGAGGAAGAGCTCGGTGCGGCGCTTGACCGCCGGCGCTCCGCCGCCGCCGACCTCAAGGCCGCGGCCGACCTCGACACGCGCTGCGCCACGCTCGGCGAGGCGCTCCAGGCCGCCGAAACGGCCGAGCGCGCGGCGATGCACGACCAGCGCGCCGCAACCGCGAAGGTGACGGACCTCGCTGGCAAGGTTAATACCGCAGATGCGGCGGAAGCGGCGGCCCGGGACTGGCTCGCCGCCCACGCCGCCCTGGAGCCGCTGGCGCGCGAATGGCCGCGCTGGCAGGCGGCCATCGGGGCGGCCACGAAGGCGCTCGCCGCCGCCACAGGGCTGACGCAGCGACGGCCGGGGGCGGAGCGGGCGGTCGCGCAGGCGGAGCAGGAGCTGGCCCGCGCCCGGGCCGCGGCGGAGTCGGCACGCGCCGGCGCGGCCGCCGCGGATTCGGCGGCGGCGACGGCGGAGGAGGCGGAGCGCGGCGCG
>JACRIP010000528.1 GCA_016220045.1 Planctomycetota bacterium | reverse complement strand
GTATTCGAGTACGAGTACGAGTACGAGTACGAGAGACGACGGAGGCGATGTGCTTGATGTGCGCGGCCAGTACGGTTGAGAAGCAAGTACAGTTGTGCACGCCGGCGGGCCGGAACCGGGTTTTGCCCGGCGGGAGGAGATCGGACCCGCATGGCTCCCAGGGGTCACTTGAGGAATCGGCAATCGGCAATCGGCAATCGGCAATCCCAAATCTACAATCTGCAATCTACATTCTACAATCCGGAGCTACCGCGGCGCCCCGGTCCCGCGCACCGCGCCGGCGCGCCGCCGCCACGAGAAGGCCAGCTCCGCCAGCCGGCACACGTCGTCGATGACCTTCTGCGCGTCCAAGGTGGTCACCCGATAGTCCTCCTTCAGCACCCGTCCGCTCGCCACCACGTACCGCACCTCGCTCCCGTCGCTCGCCCAGATCAGGTTCTCCACCACGTTGTCGAGCCGCGTCGGCGACAGGTTCGGCCGCCGCGTGTCGATCAGGATCAGGTCCGCGTCCTTCCCCGCCTCCAGCGCGCCCGCATTGAAGCCGAGCATCGCCGCCGGCGCCGCCGTCACCAGCTCGAGCACCTGTTGCGCGGGCAGCAGCGACGCGTCCCGATGCAGCGCCTTCTGGTACTGCGCCGCCAGCCGCGCCGCGCCCAGCATGTTCTGGCTGTCCGCACTGCCCGACCCGTCGGTCGAAATCGCCACGTCGATCCCCCGACGCAGCATCTCCATCACCGGCGGCATCCCGGAACCCAGGATCGTATTCGCCAGCGGGTTGTGCACCACCTTGGCCCGCCGCCGCGCAATCCGCCCGAGATCGCCCGCGGTGCAGTTCACCTGGTGCGCCAGGATCGTGCCCGCGTCGAGAATGCCGATCCGGTCGAAGTAGCCGACCGGGGTTTCACCGTATTTCTTCACGAACCACGCGGTGGTGCGCGGCTCTTCGCTGGAATGAATGTGGAGCAGGGTGCCGTGGGCGCGCGCCCAGCCCTTGAGCGCGACGAGCAGCTCGGGCCCGTTCGAGAAGCACTGGTCCGGCCCGGGAACGATGCGCAGGCGCGGTTCGTCGCCGAAACGTTCCACCGCCTCGTCCAGGCGCCGCACCGCGACCGCGGCCGGCCGATCGAGTATGCGCGCGTCGTAGTTGCGGTCCTGCGCGCCGACCGCCACGATCATCCGCGTGCCGGCGATGCGGTTCGCCTCCGCAATCTCGGCGACGTGGTACTTGTTGTGGTTGCAGTGGTGGACCATCGACGACGTGATGCCGTAGTAGATGTCGTCGAGCCGCGCCTTCAGGTAGGTAATGAGATGAGGGGATTTCCCGAGACGACGCGTCAGCGCCGCACGGCGCTCATTGATGAAGCCGGTGAAGACGTTGACCGCGCCGTCGAGCCACTCGGTGAGCGGGACGTCCTTGGCCACGCCGATCAGGGGCGGCTCATGGTCGTGGCCGTGCGCCTTGACGAAGCCGGGGAGCAGCACGCCGGGGAGCTTGACGAGATCGGCCGCGTCGCGGGCGCGCGCGGCGCCGCCGATCACCCGCAGGCCGCGACCGCCGCCGCCGTGGGCCGCGAGCAGGCGCCGGCCGACGGCCGGAGTGTACGGCCCCACCGCCACGATGCGCTCCCCCTCCCACAGCACGTAGCCGTCGGCGATGCGCTCGGCGCGACCGCGCGGGCCGCCCAGCGGAAGCAGGAAATCGGCGCGGATGAAACATGGGCGCGCGGGGGCTGGGACCATGACGGGCTCTCCGACTTGACTCCGGCACCGGCCCGGACGTAGGCTGTGCCGCATGTTCGACGCTTGCAGGGTACTCATCCGGGGCGCGGGCGAGCACGCCTCCGGGACCGCACACCGCCTTTTCGCCTGCGGCTTCCGCGTGGTCATGACCGACCTCGCGCAACCCGAGGCGATCCGCCGCACGGTCGCGTTCGCCGCCGCGCTGCCCGACGGCGCCGTCGAGGTGGCCGGGGTGCGGGCGGTCGGGTACGGCCCGCCCACGCCCGCGGCGGTGCGCGGCCTGGACGGCGCCCACGTCGCGGTCTTCGTGGACCCGGAGGCGACGGTCGCCGCCCTCCTCCGGCCCGAGGTCCTGATCGACGCGCGGATGCTGAAACGCGACCCGGACACGACGCTCGCCGACGCGCCGTTCGTCATCGGCTTCGGGCCCGGGTTCCGCGCCGGCCGGGACGCCCACTGCGTGATCGAGACCCAGCGCGGCCACGACCTCGGGGCCATCCTGTACGAAGGCGCCGCGGCGCCCGACACCGGCACGCCCGCCGAAATCCGCGGCTACTCGGCGGAGCGCTGCGCCCGCGCCCCCGCCGACGGGGTTTTCGCCTCCGAACGGACGATCGGGGATACGGTATCCACCGGGGACCTACTCGGCGCGGTCGCGGGCCTCCCGGTGCGGGCGGGGGTCGCCGGCGTGCTGCGCGGGCTCCTGCGCCCGGGCACGGCCGTCCGGCGCGGCCAGAAGCTCGCGGACATCGATCCGCGCGGGGACCGCGCGGCCTGCTTCACGCTCTCCGACAAGACCCGCACGATCAGCGGCGGGGCGCTGGAGGCGATCCTGGTCCACCTCGGCCGGCGCCGGCCGTGACGCGCGCCGCACAAACGGTCCCGCCGCACGCGCTCTTCGACGCCTTCCAGCTCGAACGCCGCCGCTACGTCTTTCTCATCGGCGGCGGCGGCAAGACCACGCTGCTCTTCCGCCTCGCCGCCGCGCTGGTTGCGCGCGGCCGCACGGTCCTCACCACCACGAGCACGCGCATCCTACCGCCGGGGCCGGAGCTTTCGCCGCGCACGCTCGTCGAAGCGGAGGTCGCGCGGCTCGTGGCCGCGCTGCGCGCCGCGCCCACGCCCACCCCGCCGCGCCACACGACGGTCGCGCGGGCGGTCACGCCGGACGGTGCGAAGCTGCTCGGGTTCGCGCCCGCCGAGCTCGACGCGCTGCACGACGCCCAGGTCGCCGACGCGCTCCTGGTCGAGGCCGACGGGTCCGCGGGCCGGCCGCTCAAGGCGCATGCGGCGCACGAACCGGTCCTCTCAGCGCGGGCCGACCTGGTGGTCCTGGTCGTGGGCGGGGACGTATTCGGCCGCCCGTTCGGCCCGGAAACGGTACACCGCCCGGAGCTCTTCCGTCGTCGCGTGCCGATCGCCGACGGCGCGGCGATCACGCCCGATCACGTGCGCGCCGCCCTGGTCGGATCGGGCGGATACCTGGCGGCGGTGCCGCCCGGGTGCGCAGCGCTGCTGTACGTCAGCCGCTTCCCGCTCGGCCCCGGCGCGGCCGAGCAGGCGCGGGCGCGAGCGAGTGCGGAGGCGCTGGCCGGGGGCACGGGCATCAGCCGGGTCGTGCTGGCGGACCTGGCCGGCGGCGACGGCGCGGGCGCCGAATCGCTCGTCATCGTTGACCGGCCGTGAGCGGCGGACGCGAAAGGCAGCGATCTGTGGCCCATCGGTGGAGGCCGGAAGGCCTGCACCACAATTGCCGGAGACCTGTCGAAGTCAACGATGATGCGCGCGGAGCCCTTGTGGCGCAGGCCTTCCCCCTACGCGCTTCGCGCTCTGGGGGACAGGTCCGGCCTGCGCCGCCTGCCGCAGGGCGTTCGCTCATGCAAAGGCCCATGGCCAACGGCCCCCGGCTCGCAACCACACCTACGCCAACGTCCCCAGCGCCCGCAGGATCCGCTCCGGCGTGAACGGCCACTCGCGGAGCCACACGCCGACCGCGTCGTGGATCGCGTTCGCGATCGCCGGGGCCGCGCCGTTGCACGAGATCTCCGAGACCGACTTCGCGCCGAAGGGACCGAACGGGTCGTCGGTCGCCACCAGCTCCGCCCGGAAGACCTCCGGCACCTCGTGGATCATCGGCACCTGGTAGTCCCGCAGCGTCGGATTCAGGCACCGACCCTTC
The DNA here is from genome assembly GCA_016220045.1 of Planctomycetota bacterium. Lineage (GTDB taxonomy): Bacteria > Planctomycetota > MHYJ01 > WSZJ01 > JACPWG01 > JACRIP01. The sequence continues at coordinate 10,574 of JACRIP010000528.1, read as the reverse complement.
CCGTCCAGCACCATCTCCTCATACAGCGAATGCCCGATCGTCTTCAGCACCCCGCCGTAGATCTGGCCCAGCGCCAGCTCCGGGTTGATCGGCGTCCCGCAGTCCTGCAGGGCGTGGTACTTCAGGACCTTCACCTCGCCGGTCCGCCGGTTCACCGCGACCGAGCAGAAGTGCGCCCCGTAGGGGATCGACGCCTTGTCGGTGGTGAAATGCCCGGTGGCCGCAAGCTGGCCGCAGCCGGTGCCGCCCTGCGTGCGGTTCGCGATCGCGGCATAGGTGACCGACCCGCCTTTCCCCTGCACGGTCGCGGGATGGACGAGGGCGAGCCCCTCGGGCGCTTCCCCGAGCATCTCGCCCGCGACCGCCAGGATGCGCGCCTTCATCGCGGTCGCCGCATTGAGCGCCGCCGCGCCCGAGAAATAGGTCCCGCTCGAGGCGTAGGCGCCCTTGTCGAAGGGCGTGACGTCGGTGTCGGCGGAGAGGACGGCGATCGCCTCCAGGTCGGTGCACAGGGTCTCGGCAGCCATCTTGGCGGCGACCGTGTCGAGCCCGGTGCCGAGGTCCGCGCCGCCCGCGAGCAGGACGAAGGTCCCGTCGCCCAGCATCTTGATCTCGGCGTTGGCGGAATCGAGCCCGGGCAGGCCGGAGCCCTGCTGGATGATGGCGACCCCCTTGCCGATCGCGACGTCCGGGTCGCCGCTCTCCTCGCGCACGCCCCAGCGGAGCGCGGCCGCCCCGCGCTCGAGGCACGGCCCGAGCCCGCAGCTCGAGACCCGCTGCGCCACGCCCTCCCGCCCCTCGCCCAGGCACCGCAGGATCTCCAGCATCGCCCCCTCGCGCACGCGGTTCTTCTCGAGCAGCGCCAGCGGGTCCATGCCGAGCTGCTCCGCCAGCTCGGCCACCGCCGTCTGCAGCGCAAACGAGCCCTGCGGCGCGCCGTAGCCCTGGTAGGCGCCGGTCGGCGGGATGTTCGAGTAGTAGGTTTCGACCCGGAATCCCATGTTGTCGCACAGGAAGAGCGGCAGCGCCTTCGAACAGGCGTTCATCGGCACGGTCAGGCAGTGCGAGCCGTAGGGTCCGGTGTTCGCCGTAAGATCCAGATGCACCGCCGTCAGCGTGCCGTCGCGCTTCGCGCCCAGCCGGACGCGGATCTTCATGACGTGACGCGTGCGCGAGGCGATGAACTCCTCTTCGCGGGTGAAGCGCTGGAAGACCGGGCGACCGGTGATCCAGGTCAGATAGGCGGCGACCTCTTCGAGCACGATGTCCTGCTTGGCGCCGAAGCCCCCGCCGACGCGCTCCTTGATCACGCGGATGCGGCTCTCGCTCACGCCGCCGAGCAGGCGGGCGACGATGCGGCGCAAATGCCACGGGACCTGGGTGGAGGCGTGAATGATCAGGCGGTCGCCGTCCATCCGCGTGTAGACCACGTGAGGCTCGACGGGGGTGCACTGCACCTGACTGGTCGAGTACTCGCGTTCGAGCACGACGTCGGCGGCGGCGAGGCCCCGCTCGACGTCGCCGATGCCGCCGGAAACCGAGGCGGCGAGGTTGCGGCGCGGGTCGGCGTGGATCGGGAACTGGTAGATGATCCGGCCGTCGCGCGGATCGGCGTGGGCATTGTCCGCGGCCAGACCGGGGGGCGCTCCCACCACGTACTCGAGCCGGCTGTTGTGGATCAGCGGCGCGCCGGGCGCCTTCGCCGCGTCGGCGGTCAGGACCGGCGTCAGCACCTCGTACTCCACGGCGATCAGGCGGATCGCCGCTTCCGCGATCTCGCGGGATTCGGCGAGCACCGCGGCGACCCGGTCCCCGACGTGGCGGACTTTCGCGCTCAGCAGCTTGCGATCGTAGGGCGAAGGCTCGGGGAAGCCCTGCCCGGCCTGGTTGTAGTAGATGTCGGGGCAGTTTTCGTGGGTCAGGATGTAGACCACTCCGGGCAGCGCCCGCGCCGCGCTCGCGTCGATGCGGGCGATGCGCGCGTGGGCGTGCGGGCTGCGCAACATCACCAGGACGCAGGTCCCCGGAGCGACCATGTCTTCGACGAAGGCCTTCTCGCCGCGGGCGAGCTTGGGTCCGTCGACTTTGCGCGCGGCCTTGCCGATCACCCGCGTGCCGTTCTTGAACTCGGGGATGTCCTCGACGGCCGCCGCCGGGTCGAGGCGGCGCCGGCGGGCCAGTTCGACCGCGCCGTAGACCTGCTCGTAGCCGGTGCAGCGGCAGAAGGTCCCGGAAAGCGCATCGCGGATCGCGGCGCGGCTGGGATCGGGCGTTCGCCCGAGCAGGGATTCGAGCGCGAGGACCATGGCGGGCGTGCAGTAGCCGCACTGCACGATGCCGGCGTCGATGAGGGCGGACTGGACGGGCGACAGCGCGCGGGCGCGCGCCAGGGCATCTACGGTGGTCACCGTGCGGCCTTCGAGCTGGGCGGCGACCAGCAGACAGGAATTGACCGGCTTCCCGTCGAGCAGGATCGCGCAGGCGCCGCACGCGCCTTCGCCGTCGCAGCCGTTGCGCACCGAGGTGATCCCCTCGCGCCGGAGCAGGTCCAGGACGCACTCGCCGGGCTCGGCGGAAATCCGGCGCGGGGCGCCGTTCAGGGTGAAGGCGATGAGCATCTCAGTCCTCCCTCTGCGCGGCGCGGGCCAGGCAATCGGCGACCAGAACGGCGGCCAGGTGCCGCTTGAGCTCCGCGCTCGCGAAGGGATCGGCCGCGGGCGCGACCGCCTCCCGCACCCAGCCCTCGAGTACGGCGCGAACAGGTAAGGCGTGTCCCTGAAGCCGCCGCTCGACCCCGGTCAGGCGCAGGCTGTCGGCCGCCACGCCGGCCACCGCCACGATCGGGCTCTGGACGCGGGCGTCCGGCGCGCCGAGGCAGGAGACGGCGACCGAGAGCAGCGTCGGGCCGTTGGCGGTACGGGCGAACCGGCGCAGCCCGACCCGGCGCGCGCGCGCCGCCGCCGGCAGGAGGATGGCGGTGATGAGCGCGTCCGGACGCTCGCGCCGGAAGTCGGCGAGCGGCAGGCGGCGTTCGCCGGTCGCGTCGCAGAGGAGCAGGTCGGCTTCGAGCGCGAGCAGTACGGGCACGAGCGCGGCGCAGGCGCGGCGCGCGGCGAGGTTGCCGCCGAGGGTGGCGCCGTTCCGGATGTTGCGGTTGGCGACGTGGGCGGCGGCTTCGCGCAGCGCGGGCGGCACGGCGGGCGCGTCGATCAGCTCCTGGAGGGTCAGGGTCGGGCCCAGCCGCAGGCCGTCCACCCCGTCCGCCCCCTCCGCGACGGCGCCGAGCCCGAGGCCGTCCAGGGCGATTGCCGTAAACTCGGCCGCGCGCGCGGAGATCGCGTTCAGCTCGGTGCCGCCGGCGAGATAGCGGGCGCCGCCGCCCAGGCGCGCCTTCAACTCGAGCGCGTCACGCAGCGTGACCGGACGATGGAATTCGCGAATCATAGGCCCCTCTCTCGACACCGGGTGAGATCGGCAGGCACATCGACGTCGAACAGCACGGCCGGATCGTCGGTCGGAAAGACCGCCACGTCGTCCGGGTGGGCGGCCAGGATCGAGCGCGCGCCGACGTCCCCCGCGAGGGCGAGGAGTTCGTCGCGCAGGTCGGCGCGCAGCAGCACCGGATGGCCGCGCCGGCCCCGAAATGCCGGGACCAGGATGCGCCCGGGCGCGCGCCGCCAGGCCGCCACCAGCGCGTCCACCAGCCCGGGGGAGATCTCGGGCATATCCCCGAGCCCCACCAGCCAGGCGGCGGCGCGCGGGTCGGCGGCCGCGAGGGCGAGCCGCAGCGACGCCCTCATGCCGCGCTCGGGATCGGGGTTGACGACACGCCGGCAGCGGGGCGGGGCGGGCGGGCCGGCCGACTCCGGCCCGACGACCATGACCACCTCGGCGAGCTCGCGCGCTTCCAGGTAGGCCGCGAGCGTGCGCGCCAGCATGGGGCGACCGCCGTAGTCCAGCGCCAGTTTGTCGCGGCCCATCCGCCGCGACCGGCCGGCGGCCAGCAGCAGGGCGGAGATCCAGGGCGCGGGCGCGGTCGAGGCCACCATCGTTGGTTTTCCTGCTCCAAAGGGGAGCGCACGATCGACGCTCCACGGCGCTTGCGGAGCCACGGGGCAGCCGGCCTGAAGGCCGGCGACGAACCCGGGCTGAAGCCCGGTACTACAAGCCCAACGTGCGAGCGTCGGTTTTCACTGGCGCCGATTGGTGGAGCGTCGGGGGCGGAACCGGTCAGCCGGTCCGGGTGTCCAGCCCTGCCGTAGGCCGCGGCCTGCCGTAGGGGCGGCCCCCGGTGTCCGCCCCGGGTGGCCTTTTCCCGACCCACTTGCGCGGTGAAGAGCAACTGTCATTCCGCCGGCCACGGGACCGGGGCACTGCGCTTGCTTGATCGTTCCGGATTCCGTTTCGCACCCGTGATCGAGAGGCAGCGCATGGGCCATCTTCGCCAGATCAAGCAGGAGTACCGGGCGCTGGTGAAGCGCCTGGAGGCCGGCACGGTGGCCTTTCCGGAGCCGCAGGACCCGGGCGCCTGGGAAGGCTGGCGGGAGATCCTGGAAATCCTGTATGAGCCGGCGGACGCCGCGCTGGCGGCGCGGTTGCCGGTCATGCCCAGCGACCTGGCGGGGGTCGCCGCACGGGTCGGCATCCCGGCCGAGCAGCTCAAGCCGCAGCTCGACCGGCTGTGCGACCGCGGGCTCGCGCTCGACCTCGTGCATCCCGTCACCGGCGCGACGAAGTACGTGCTGGCGCCGCCGGTGATCGGGTTCTTCGAGTTCAGCCTCATGCGCACGCACGACCACGTACCGAAGCGGCGCATGGCCGAGGCGCTCGACGCCTACACGCGCGGCGACGAGGCCTTCGTGCGCGAGGTGTTCGGCGGCGAGACCGTGATCGGCCGGACGCTGGTACACGAGACGGCGCTCGGGGAGGACCCGCTGCCGGACATGCTGGATTGGGAGCGGGCGACCGCGGTGGTGGCGGACGCGCGCTCCTGGGCGGTGGCGCACTGCTATTGCCGCCACAAGGCGGGCCACCTCGGAAAGGCGTGCGCCGCGCCGACGGAGAATTGCCTGTCGCTCAACGGCGGCGCGGATTTCGTGGCGCGCCGGGGTTTTGGACGGGCGATCGGCAAGTCCGAGGCGCTGGACATCCTGTGCGCGGCGCGCGCGGGCGGGCTGGTGCAGATCGCGGACAACGTGCAGAACCGGCCGACCTACATTTGCAACTGTTGCGGCTGCTGCTGCGGGCAGTTGCTCGCGATCAACCAATTCGACCTGGCGGCGGTGAAACCGAGCGGCTTCCTGGCGCAGTCCGCGACGGCGCAATGCTCGGGCTGTTCGCGTTGTTCGCGCGCCTGCCCGGTGACGGCGATCACGATGACGGCGCAGCGCACCGAGGGGCGGCCGAAGAACGAGCTGCGGCCGGCCGTGGACGGGGAGCGGTGCCTGGGTTGCGGCATCTGCGCGGAGGTCTGCCCGCGCGACGCGATGCGCATGCACCGGCGCCCGGAGCGTCCTTTCGTGCCGCAGAATGCCGTGGAGCGGTCGCTGCGCATGGTCATCGAGCGCGGACACCTCGCGCAGTTTCTCTTCGATGAGGGCGCGGGGCGCGGGATGCGCTTTCTCAACCTGGTGCTGCGCACGCTGCTGCGGCTGCCCGGAGCGCAGCGCCTGGTGGCCAGCCGGCAGGTCGCGTCGCGTTTCGTGCGCGCGGCGCTGGCGCGGGTGGAGGACCCGACCGGCGGGTAGCGGGCGGGCGGTGATCCGGGCGGAGGAGGTGGCGGCGCCGGGGAAGAACCCGCACCGGCTGCGACATATTTCCCGACGCGTTCGCTCGGGAGCGCCGTCGTTGTCTACTGTCCCGTCCGCTTGAGCGCTACGAGCCCTTTCCACACACCAAACGCAAGCGCGGCAGCGACGACGATTCCGCAGCAGATGGCCGCGACCAGGCCCGCGGAGCTCGGACTTCCTTCGCTCGTCCCCGCCGCGGAAGTCGTCGCGGAACCGACCGCCGCCGGCTCCGCCTCCACGGCTTCCCGGTGAGGCGAAACGTTGATGACCGATGTCCCTTCCCGCACCACGAGGTCCGGCAGGCCCGGATCGAGCCGATCCGGGCGGACCTCCACCTCCGCGACGGTCCCCTGCCGAACGGACACCTCGGGGTAGGTGAACCGCAAGATGGACTTGCCGGCCTTCTTCACGTCCACGACCAGCGTGAACTTCCCCTCGCGGAGGCCCGTCACCGTCGCGTTGCGGACCTTTTCGAGCCCTTGGATGGAGGCGTACTCGACGCCGTCCAAGTCCAGGAAACACCCGCCCGGGAGGCTCTCCTCAATGCAACCTGCATCGTTGTAGCCGAGAATGCCCTCCGCGCCGGTTTCGCGGATGGCGAGATGCGCCTCGGAATGGAGCGTGAAGTCCGTGCTGTCGACGGACACTGGATTCGGGGGCGGCGTGAGGCGAACCGGGACCTGCCCGTCGCGGGTCGAGAAGAGCGTAACGGACGAGTCACTGTCGCTCGGTTCCTTCCCGTTCACGAGAGCCCAAACGAGCTGCTGGACGGTCGTGTTCGCCGGCAACTTGCTGTGCGTAGCGGATTGCGGGAGGGGGGCGACGCTCTGGGGTACGTAGTAGGCCCGTGTGGCGCTTCGCAGCTCGGAGGACCACAGGGGGACCGTCCCGTCGCCGTCGGCGAACATCGGTTCCATCACGACGCGCCGCGTGCCGAATTCCAAGAATGACTCCTTGGGCTTTGGCTCCCGGATTCGGAAGAAGGAGGGGGTCTGGCAGCGGTAGCCGATGATGACGTATAGCTTGGTGTCGCCGGGAACGGGCTTGGGGGCCTCCGGCGTGCCGAAGCAGTCCTCCCAGAAGGCCCTCCCCTTTGCGAGAAGAGGTTGGTTTAACTGTCCGATGTTGTCGGGCGTTGAAAGGGCGGTATTGCGCGGATAGCAGAGGAACCAGGGGCCGACGGGACCGCCGACTACGGTGAGTTCGATGCCTCGTTCCCGGTCCCCGGGCGCCTCGGCGGGCTCACGCGGACCCCGGGGAAAGGGCAGCGAGCGCGGCTCATAGTCGTAGAATCCCTTGTAGCGAACGGCGAACGACTCTTCGAGCGGCAGCACGCGGTTCGCAGCGGGGTCCAAGATGAATGGTCGCTTCGGGCACAACTGATACGCCGCGGCCATGTTCTGGGCCAAGACCTTCATCACCACCTGTCCGACGGTGTGATTATCGAAGGTGTAGCCCATCGTCAGGCCGTAATATACCTTTGGGGAACCCCACCATGGTGTGCCCAGCGTGATCAGGGCCTCGATTTTCGCCGCGCGCTCGGGGCTCGACATGACATAGGCCCGTGCAACGATGCCCCCCATGCTGTGCGCGACCAGGTACACCCGGTCGGAGCGGGAATTCGCGCGGGCGCGATTCACGAGCGCATCGAGACGATCCAGGTGAGAGCGGTTGTCCATCCGCCAATCGTACGGGAACGCGTAGAGGGTCTTCCCCAACTCAAGGCGATGCTCGAGGAACGACATCAGGCCACTGTAGAAATCCGCCAGGCCGCTCTGAAGGATGTCCCCGACTTCAACGTTCGCTCCCTCATACATGGCGGTGTTGCCGTCCTCCCTCATCTGGAGATCCAACCGCGCCTGGTCCCTCGGCCGCCAGTCGGTGGTCAGGACCGAAAACAGCGGCCACAGCTCGTTGTTCTCTCGCTTGAGCTGGGTTCCCCCCACCCCGGGGAGGAAGATGACGGGTTGGTGGATCTTCTCCGTTGCCACGATGCGGAAGCTCGCCGAAGCCTCCAGCATCGGCGGGTTCTGCATTCGAAAATCAGTCCCCGAGCGGGTGTTATGATACTGCCGAATCCGGACGACATGGACGCCGGGGGACAGGCCCGTGGTGTCCAGCGCGTAGCGGAGTTCGCCGTTCTCGGCCGCTTCCCTTTGGCAGGAGACCGGCCGCTCGTCAAGGAAGACCCACAAATTGTGGCTGGGATGCAGGCTTCGTTCCTTGAGCGTTTTCGGTGAAAGCCACCCTGTGCTCGTGGTCTCGAGCGGCGTTCCCGGCTCAACGTCCTGGGTTTTCAGGTTCATTTTCGGGGACGCCAGCAGGTCCATGATGCGGCGGCCTCCGCGCGAACCGACGAGGGAACCCGAAACATAAACGAGGTAATAGCCCTTCGTCGCGTCCAGGCTGGTGTTCGGCGGCAGGTCGGGCACCGTCATCTCGAAGCGGAACGTGCCCTCCGCATCGGCCGTAGCCTCGCCCAGTTTGATGTAGTCTTTGGGAAATCCCAGGGCCTCCCATTGCGATCGCAACGCGCCGAAGAAAGGAGGAGGGGTCGGCGGAACCTGCAGCATCTCCGCGGCGCCGACGTACAACTCCACCTTCGTGCCCGATTCCCAGCCACTTCCCCGCACCTCCGTTTTGAGTCCGGGCATCATGACGGAGATCGGCAGCTCCGCGCGGCCGAGTTTCCTTTGGGGGTCCCCAGCCTGCGCGGTCGAAAGGGTCAGCAGGAAACCCAGCGCCAGCGCCGCTAGACTTAGCCCCCCGGCTGGGAAGTTCGGGCATGGTTCAAACCGCCGCAAGACGGGGACACGATCCTGAATCCTCGCATCGTTTCCCGAAAGTCGCAAGCCCGTTGCAGGATTCAGGTCATGTCCCCGTTTTGCTCCCCTGTGGCAGGCGGAGACTGTGACCCCGGTTTGAACCATGCCGAAGTTCGGTTTTCCAGGGGCTGTCGACTGGACCGGGAGGCGCGTGGACGCCCCACCCTGACGCGGACCCGACCGGGCCACGAGGCTCGTCATGGGAATCTGCTCCTTGGGAACCCGGAGTGAAACGCGACGCGGCCGGCCGCGGGCAGGGCAGGGAGGGCCGTTGCTGCGGGTGCGTGGGGTGGGGGATGCAGACGTGGGAGGCGGAGAAAAGCGGCGGGCGCCCCGCCGGCAGCGGAGCGCCCGCGCGCGGGCAGGCCGGGTCGCGGATTTCCGCGGCGATGGACTCCCAGGCGAACACCTGATCCAGGGGCCGTCCGTGCCGGTGGAGTCCGTTTCCCCCTACTGAGCGGCGAGCCACGCGAGCAGCGCGGCCAGGTCGGTCCCCGAACCGCTCCAGAGTTTGGGATGCGCCTTGTCGTTGTTCTTGATTTCCTTTTTCAGGAAGGCGGCCATCCAGTCGGTCGGGTGGCGCTTCCCCACGCCGGTCAGGTCGGGACCCTTCTTGCCGCCCGTGATTCCCGCGCCGGAAACGGCGTGACAGACGGTGCACTTCAGGGTGAGGAAGAGCCCCTTGCCGTCGCCGGCGGGGGCGGCGGGTGCTGCGGCTGGGGCCTTGGCGACGGATCCTGCCGGGGCGGCGGGCGCCTTCGCCGCCGCGGGCTGGGCGGCGGGCCGCGCGGCGGGGGCGGCCTTGGCGGCCGGGGGTTCGGTTCCACCGTTCGGGTTCGCGCCCGCGTTCCCGCTGCTCGTACATCCCGTCGCGGTCAACGCCGCCATCAGCGCGCCGGCGACGAACCAGTCGATTCTCGACCTCTTCATGACGCCTCCTTTCAGGGAGTGTAGGGACCGTTCCCGTCGGTCCAACGCCCGAGGTCTGAATCGGAGGCTACTGCGGAATGCCGAAACCGTCAAGGAATCGAGGGGGCGCGCGTTCGGTCGACGCTTCGGCCGCGATTTTCGGCAATTCGAACGGATCGGCGCGGCCGAACTCTCCTTACGGAAGGAGGCAACGGCGCAACCGGGGCCGCTGCAGGAATGGCGCTCCGCCTACCGCGCCTCGATGAACGCAACGGGGTCGAGGAGCGGACCGGCCATGCCCGACCCGTCGAACGCGGTCCGCACCCGCCGCTCCGGAGCGTAGAACTCATACGCTTCGGCCGCAGGCACTCGCACACGGGCCGCATGCCGCGCGCGCAGCCGGTAGTTAATCCAGACCAGATATCCCGGTCGGACCTCGCGAACATAGAAGGTCACCTGTCCCTGGCCAATCTCGTACTTCTCTACGGTTCCTGCCCCGGAATAGGTCTCCAGACCGGAGGGCTCGATCTCGAATCCTACCGGCACCTGCGCCGTGACCACGACCATTCCCGTGGCTTCCGGACCGGAAGTCGAGAGCTGGATCTCCGCGCGGACGATTTCTCCGACCGCCACGACCGCCGGGCCGAAACGTGTATGCAAGGATAGACCGGGATCCTGTGGCCGCGCCGCACCCCCCTGCGGGGGCCACGGCGGCGGGTCCTGGTACACACCCGGCCAGAACGTATCCCGCACCCACGCCCGCGCCACCGCCTGCCAGGTCGGCGCCCCCGCCCCCGCGCCTTCCAGCGCCAACCGCAGCACGTTCGGCCCCGGTCGCACTGCGCCCCCGAAGGCGAGCTGCTGCATCACGTCGGCCTGCCCCGCCGCAAACTCCAGCACGCGTTCCGCGCCCCCGTTGAGCGACGCGCGCACGCGCCAGGGCGCGCCCGCGCCGGCACCCGCCCCGGCCGCCGGGCCGGCCGCCGCCGCCTCGGCCAGCAGCGCCCGCAGCGCCAGCACCGTCGCCTGCGTCGAACCCCACGTCCCGTCC